>CAYJPI010000250.1:0-927 GCA_964372005.1 uncultured Oscillospiraceae bacterium
CGAGCGATTTTTTCAATAACCGTCATAATGAAACCTCTTTCGTATAGTGAAATTACTTCATATTGTGCTTTTGACGATACGCGTCTATTTTTGCGGTGAATTGGTCGGGGTGAGCCATCAACATGGGATCGAGCAATTCTTCTGCTTCTTCCTTTGTTAGGATGCCTTCTTCAACGGTAACATCGAAAACCGTTTTATCCTCTTTCATCGCTTTCTTCGCTACAGCACTTCCCTTTTGATAGCCAAAGAGTGTTGCAATAACCGTTGATATAGCCGTTGAGGATGATGCATAACGCTTGCACACCTCACGATTTACGATTACATCCTCCACACATTTTTGTGTAAAAAGTGCGAGTCCGTTTGAAAGCAAGCGGCATGATTCCGCAACATTTTTAAATATGGAAGGCTCCCACACATTCAAGTCGAGCTCGCCACCTTCTACCGACATCGTAACTGCGACATCGTTTCCACAAACTTGGTAGCAAATCTGGTTGATAAGTTCCGGCATAACGGGGTTTATTTTGCCGGGCATGATGGATGATCCGGGCTGAACCGCCGGCAATGTCAACTCGCCGAGTCCTGCACGTGGGCCGGAAGAAAGCATACGAAAATCGGTTGCAATCTTAGATGAAAGCACAGCGAGTGCTTTTAGCGCGGCATGTACTTCTACATATATATCCGCGTTTTGCAATCCGTCAAAGAGATCATCTTCCTTTGTTATTTTTTTACCACACAGGTCTGTTAATTTATTATATACCGCTTCAACATACCCACTGCCTGCACTAAGCTGTGTGCCGATTGCAGTTGCGCCAAGGGGAAGTATCAGACACTCGGGCATAACATGCTCAAGCCTACCGATACAGCGCGTTACAGCATGAACATAGCCGCCAAAGGCTTGCCCCATCGTCATAGGAACCGCATCTTGTA
>CAYJPI010000250.1:941-4223 GCA_964372005.1 uncultured Oscillospiraceae bacterium
CCAAGTCTTACAACATCATGGAAGTCGGCGGCCTTCTTAGCTAAAGCATCGCGAAGCGAAATAGCACTTTTTACAACATCTTTGATATATTCATATGTAGATAATTTCAATGCGGCAGGGATTACATCATTGGTGGACTGGCCCATGTTTACATGTGTATTGGGATGTACGACATCATAGCCCTTTTGCCCTGTCATAATCTCATTTGCACGGTTTGCTATAACTTCGTTCATGTTCATATTTGCCGAAGTGTAGCCGCCGCCTTGGAACACATCTATAGGAAAAGCATTTTCAAATTTGCCCGCAATCACTTCATCGGCAGACTGTGCAACAGCTTTGCACATTTCATCACTTATTAAGCCTATTTCATTATTCGCAAGCACGGCTGCCTTCTTTATAATAGCCATAGCACGAATAAAAGCCGGGTAATCACCGATTGTTAAACCCGATACATCAAAATTCAAACGAGCACGTTCCGACTGTATACCATAATACACGTCGCAGGGCAATTGCAATTCTCCGAGGCTGTCACTTTCCGTTCTGGTTTGGTTAAGCATGTTCGAACTCCTCCACGTTGCTTATTTTGTATGAAATTCTCTTCTCTTCGTGTGCCGAGTGCGTTGTTGATCGTTCATCCTATTATACTGTTTATTAGATAAACGAAACGGTTTTTTGTTCTTCCGGTCAAGTCGACCTATTAGAATATACCACAATGCCAGTAATTTGTATATACGTATGATCCTAAAAAATATAATGCCATAAAGATAAAGAAATTACAACCGTTTCATCGATTATATATAATAATTTTTTCCTTGATTTTCTTCTAAAAGGAAAGTATGATGGTTATATATCGACAAATAATGATGCTAAATTGCATAAAAACCCCCGAATTTAGCGCAGAAAAGAGTAATTTACTATATATTTTATAAAAAATCGATTTCTTTACCAATCGATGATTGACATCAATAAACATCGATTATATAATGGGAATCATCAATAAGAATCATTAGAGTAAAAAACGGATCGCAAAGGCGAAAAAAGTAGAATCATCAATTATATAAACGCAGGAGGAAAATTGCATGTATGGTTGGAGAGCTCGCATAGGAATCATGGTTCCTTCCGGTAATACCGTAATGGAATCCGAGCTTCACAAGATGGCACCTACCGGTGTATCGGTGCACACGTCTCGCATACACCTGGTTAAAACGACCGCCGCGGGACTTACCGACATGGCGGATCATACGGCGCGCGCAGGCAAAGAGCTTGGGCGTATACCGAGTGATGTCATAGTGTATGGTTGCACAACGGGAAGCTTTGTGCACGGTATGGAGTGGGAAAAGGGATTGCAAAAGCAGATGGAAGAAGTCTCGGGTTGCAAATCCGTAACCACAACGGGCGCACTGTTAAATGCACTCGAATTGTATGGGAAAAAGAAAATCAGCATCGCAACTCCTTACATTGAAGAGTTGGTAGAGCTCGAAGAGCGTTTCTTTGAAGCCTATGGCTATCACATCGTAAAAAGCAGTGGCCTCGGTTATGATGATAACTATGTAATCGGCCGTTTATCTCCCGAAACCAACTATGGCTATGCCAAGAGCGTCGTTACCGATGAGACCGAGCTTCTTATTATAAGTTGCACGGATTTTCGCAGTATCGAAAACATAAAACTACTCGAAGACGAGCTAGGTATCCCCGTTATTTCAAGCAACCAAGCAAGCATGTGGGCGGCACTTCGCGCATGCGGTGTTAAGGATAATCTCGAAGAATACGGAAGCTTGTTTGCATTCTAAATTATGCCGCTTCAACTAAGTTCGAGAGTTAACTTTGTATCATAAGGCGATGAAAAACGCATCGCCAAAAGATAATATTATATGGAGGATTGTTGATTTATGCCTATCGTAAAAGCCGATCCCAAAACAGTCCGTACGGGCGTACACTTCATACAAGGCAACTATGCAATTGTTGAAGGCGCCATCGCGGCGGGCTGTGACTTCTTTGGCGGATACCCTATCACGCCGGCCAACGAAATATCCGAGTGGATGAGTAAGCGTCTCCCCGAGGTTGGTGGAAAGTTCTTCCAAGGCGAAGATGAAATGTGCTCTATATTTGCATGTTCTTCCGCGGCTTTGGCAGGTGCAAAAGCCATGACAGCTACAGCAAGCGCCGGCTTTAACTATATGCTCGAGGGCATGGGTTACTGCTACGCGAACGAAATCCCCATCGTTGTTGCGGATGTTCAGCGTACACGCGGCGAGCTTTTTGCTTCGCAGGCCGATGTTATGCAGATGAAATACGGTGCTTCCGGCGATGCTGAGAGCGTTGTTCTTTGCCCGTCGTCCGTTCAGGAGCAGTTTGATTACACCATCTGGGCGTTCAACATTGCAGAAGAATATCGTACCCCCGTCATCATCATGTCGGAAACCGCTCTTGCACTCATGCGCGAGCGCCTCGATATTCCAAGAGCTGAGGACATCACCCTCTATAATCGTAAATACACCACAAAATCGCCTGCCGATTTTGTACCCTGGGAAGCACCCGAATACGGTTGCCCCGACTTTGCGCCGCTTGCAAAGGGCTACAACACCCTTTATAGCATCTGCCCGAAGGATGAAACGGGTAACATCGACTGGGTACCTGCCGAGTTCGACAAGATGTACAAGCGCATCACAGGCAAGATCTTTGAAAACAGGGATAAGATTTGCCGCGTAGAAAAATACGAGCTTGACGATGCGGATATCGCACTCATAACATATGGTAGCGAATTCCGTCCCACTATGGATGCTATGGAAATGCTCCGCGAAAAGGGCATCAAGGCCGGCGTATTGCGTCTATGCAATGTATGGCCCTGCCCCGAAGAGCAGATTCGCGAAGTAGCGGCTAATGTTGGCAAAATCTTTATGGTAGAAATGAATATCGGTAAGTATGCCGGCGAAGTCGAGCGCGTAATCAAGGGCGCATGCGACGTCGTACGTGTAACTAAGAACCGCGGTATGGTTCATACACCCCACGAAATTTACGCTGATGTACTGGAGGGATTAAAATGAGCGAACTGAAGATCAATCCGAATCGCCGTTTTTTGCGCGAGGAAAAACTCCCGCACTTTTTCTGCCCCGGCTGCGGTAATGGCCAGGCTTTGAACTATTTCACGCAAGCACTTGCCGATCTCAACATGGACCTCAATGAGATGGTAACATGTTCGGGCGTTGGTTGTGCGGCGCGTATCCCCGGTTTCATGAATGTTGATGAATTCCACGGCATCCATGGACGTACGCTTTGCTGGGC
>CAYJPI010000251.1:0-3890 GCA_964372005.1 uncultured Oscillospiraceae bacterium
TCCTAATCGTCCCCTAACGTCCTAATCGTCCCCTAACGTCCTAATCGTCCCCTAAAGTCCTAATCCCCCTAGTGACGATCGTCGGGGATATCTGCCTCATCATCTTTTTCGTCATGCTTATGCGGTAAGATGTCATGGAAAAGCCCGTGGGTGGGCAGTGATGTATCATCGAGCTTTTTAACGAAGAGATACTTTCTGGTTAGGAAGAGCACTGCAACCGCGACAACCGAGAGCAAGATATTGAGCGCGGTGGGATGACCGACAATGGTCATACGCACGATGGCAAGGAGCATAACCTCAACGGCGGCATCGATGGTATGCGAAAATATAAGCTTAACGAACTCGATACCGATTATAATTTCCATGGTGCTCTCGAGGTAAGGCAGTAGCATGTCGTGGCCGAACGTTGGCATCCTAAACGTCTCCACCACCAGCCCTGCGATGGATAACGCTATAGCGATCATAACGACTATCCCGACCAGCACCTCGAGAATGATGGACAATTTGTACATAAGGTTCTGTATGCTGTACTTCAAATGTTCTTTCCTCCCTGCAACAATATAGGCGCGCCCGAATGCGCTTCGGACGCGCCCCCTGTATATTAATTATCACTTACATCAGCAAAAATTTCAACAGTTATTTGCAGAAAAGTCCATATTCAAGTAATTTAGTCGCAATTCAGCCTCATTTTTGCATGCATTACGCGCCATCGATCGTTGTTTTACCCTCGATCAATTCTAGGAATTGATCCTCGGGCATCGGCCTGGCGAAGTAATAACCCTGCGCGTAATCACAGCCGGCTTTCCTGAGCCAGCTCACCTGGTCGCTGGTCTCTACGCCTTCGGCTACAATCTTCATATCAAGCGACTTGGCCATCTTGATTACGCCATGTACAACCGTAGCAACCTTTGACTCGTTTTCCTCAACATGGAAGAACGCTTTATCGAGCTTCAATATATCAGCATCGATCGCACTCAAGCGATTGAGTGACGAAACGCCCGCACCGAAATCATCGATCGAAATGCTGAATCCAAGCTTCTTGAGCTGCCTAACCTTCGACAAGAATTCCTTCTCTTCGCCGATTATGGCACTCTCGGTAACCTCAAACTCAACTTCTTTCGGTTCGACACCATAGCGCTCCGCAATCTGCATGATCGTGCTCGATATGCGCTTTTCAAGCACCGTATGCGCGGATAGGTTGACTGAAATTTGAACTAAAGGCAGCTTCCCCTTTTTGTGCGTGCTACGCAGCTTGCAAACTTCCTCAAACACGTACATGTCAAGTGCTGCAATAAAGCCGTTTTCCTCAAATACCGGTATGAACGCATCCGGATATATCGGGCTCCCTCCAAGTTTCGGTTGCCATCTAACCAGCGCTTCCGCCCCGGATAGCTCGAGGTTTTGTAGGTTGATTTTGGGCTGGTATACCACATAAAACTCCCTGTCCTTGAGCGCCTGTTCCATGCGGAAGGTAACCTTCAAGCGGTTGTCAAAGTCTTTTTGCATAGCATCATCAAATTGAATGAAGGATGTACCATGCTTGGTTTTGCCCTGCATGCGCGCCGTATCGACATAGGACATAAGCGTGTTGATCTTCTCGTTCGGATCGTTTATTATCAACATCCCGAACGACATGCTAAGGTTGTGTTTTTCGCCTATCACCTTGCGCACCTCGGGGCATATATGGTTGCTGTATATATCTGTAATATCACCGCCAACGTTTACCTTGCGCAATAGCGCAAACGTATCCGCATCGCGCCGCATGATATACACGTCCGGCACATCTTTGAACACATTTTTTAGTGCTTCGCCCATCGCCTTAATCACCTGCGTGCCGCGTTCTATGCTATAGTACGAGTTTATCACCTTGAAGAAATCGATATCAAACGAAATCATCTCATACTCGCCCGGCTTTGCGTCCTTTAGTACTTCTTCAACCGCACTGTGGAATGCAGGCCCTGAGGTTAGGCCTGTTAGGGCATCGGTGTTATATGCGTGTAATAGCGCGCTCTGCTTGTCCTTATGGTCCTTCATCATGCGTGATATGAACACACCGGCTATGGCAACCATGCCAAGTACATAATAATGCCAGTTGTTCCCCAAATGATCTAAGAATGTCGGTTCGTGAAAATATGTTGCAGTGTTGGCGATCAAAATCTCATTGTGTTTCATCTCGGACACATTATCCAACATCACATTAAAAATAGGGACGTATTCATCAGCTATGTCATTCGCAATGCTAAGACGAAAGTTCAACCCAAAATTAGTCGCATACATATAATGCTCGCCATCTGTTAGGTAAGAATTAGCATAAGTAGTACCGATTTGAGTGAACACGGCCATGTCGACATCGCCTGCCTCATACGCCTTAAGTAGCTCCTCGAACGCATTATAAAACACAATATTATTCTCTACCGCGCCCAATAAAAACTTGTCGAAATCGGTATAATGATACTTCATCACACCAATTGTAGGCGATGTTACGCGAAGGCTATTCGGTGTAGCATTTTCACCGACGGATTGCCTTGGTACCATTGAGAGCATGGGCATTTCATGGTATGACTGTGTACCTGTATAGTTTTCGGCGACATAATCCGAATGGCCAACCATTGAGATTATAATGTCATAGTCACCTGTAAACGATTCCTGATCGGACACACCGTATGAATGATACTCAACTTCAAAGCCATACCTATCGCTCAGCATATCCATAAGGTCAACGATAGCACCGTCAGCCTCGCCTTGTTCATTGGTGAAGGTGTAAGGCCTGTGTGTTTGTACATATCCAACAGTGAGTGGCTTCGACTGCAGCAAATCAAGCTCGGCCGGCGTTAAGTCTCTATGGAATGCGGAGTATTCACCCCCATAGTACTTCTCTTCGAGTTCCGCGAAGAAAGTTCCCTCATTAACAATTACGTCTAAAAGCGCATCATTTAGCTCTTCCATCATCTCTTCGTTTCCATAATTTGAAATGAGGTAAGTATTCATTTTTGCTAAATTTAGTACGGACTCAAATCCGCTTAAGTTAGCATCAGTCGAGAATCTAAGGTGAAAATCCGCCTCAATATCCGTGTATTCGTGTAGCTCCTCCATGATGTATTCGACGGAAATATTGTTTTCTCTCAGGTACTCATCAAGAAACTCATTAGCCGCATTGCTCGGATAGCTTGCCACGGTTTTCCCATCTATGCTTGCAGGGTCGTCATAGGGTATGTTAGCTTCCTCCTTAGCCATAAGCGCAAGTGTTGCGGTGTTAATAGGCGTGTCGAGATATAGGTACTTTTCTAAACGTTCGGGAGTTCGATAGAATAGGCCTATAACATCAACTTCTCGGTTGTCGAGCGCATCAAAAATATCTCCCTCAATCTCAACATACTCGAAAACAAAGTTGCTTGTTTCTTCAATCTTCTCTAAAACCTGGTAACCGTATCCTTCACGATTGTAGTTGCTCATATCTTCAACCAGGTCATCTCCCGGACTGTACCCAACCCTAACCACTTGCGTATCTTCCTGTGCTTTTACGGCGTTAGTCGGCACCGCTGCAAGCAAAATGCAAATGGAGATGATATAGTAGATTAGAGTTCGCTTTTTCATTTTTGCCTCCTCAACGCAGCGCATTGCACTTGCTGATTTATTGTTCCATCTAGTCGTTTTTTACCAATTATATGGCTTGCATATGTTGGTATTGTCTTGCACGGTTTGTTTTCGTTACCAACTAACTTCTGCGCCATTATAGTATATTTTTTAACAAGTGTCAACAAAAAACGACAAAATTGTTTACAGAATTTACTAGCATGTGCATTTGCAATTTGATATCATTTTGCAGTTATAACAGAAATTTTACAGCAAAAAATAGGCAATCGCATCTCGAGATCTTCATCATTCGTATG
>CAYJPI010000251.1:3926-4203 GCA_964372005.1 uncultured Oscillospiraceae bacterium
TTTAATATTTTCGATGGTTTCATGTTAATTTATTTCAAAATTCAAGCGTAGAATATCATTAAAAATTCGCAAATAATGCGACTTTCGCAGAAAGCCAAGGCTGGTTTTTTCCATAATTAAGTAGAATATATACTCAATTATAATGTCTGGTTATAGTTGTATATCTATTTTTCCGCAGCAAATTCCTAAAAATGTATATTTAGATATACAAAGGTTAATGTTAACTTTTTTACAAATACAATAGTTTACAAATTAATATTGAACCTACCACGCTTAC
>CAYJPI010000252.1:0-365 GCA_964372005.1 uncultured Oscillospiraceae bacterium
AGGGGTTTTAGGGGACTGCGTCCCCTAACGTCCCCCCCAGCGTCCACTATCGTATCCCATCCACAATGGCCCCGCATTCGCTGGCGCTCACGAGGGTGTTCCTCAGAAGGATGGCGTCCGCACCGCGGCTTATGGCGTGCGTGGCGCTTGAAAGGTTGTGTATGTCGCTTTGGGAGACGTATACGATATCATCGGTTAGATACTTGTTTAGGGAAACGGACTTATTTAAGTCCACACGAAAATCCCGCGACATCCGGCTGGCGACACCGAGCACACGCGCGCCGGAGTATAGCGCGTTTTCTATGCCGTGGCCTGTGTACGCTTCAACGAGTGCGCTCATGCCCAGCTCGTCAGCTAAAGCGAGG
>CAYJPI010000252.1:379-4192 GCA_964372005.1 uncultured Oscillospiraceae bacterium
ATGTCGAGAAGCTCGCTAACAAGCACAATCGCATCCGCGCCGATGGCTTTGCTATGGTAAAGCTGATAATCCTCTAGGATATAGTCCCTCATCAAAATCGGCTTCGACGATACTGCGCGAACTTCCTTTATCATATCATAATTTCCGAAATGAATGAGCGGATCAGTGGCGACGCATAAGCAGTCCACACACGCATCAAAGGCTTTTGCATGCTCGATGTAGGGTAATTCTGCCGGCTCTTTTGCCTGTGCACGCGGCGATGCATCAACCTTATTCGCGGCTGCGCGCCAAATTTCGCCGATAACGGCAGGTTTCGCCGACTTTAATGTTTCTTCAAAGCGGAAATTTCCTTTAGGTGATTGAGCGGCCAGCTCCATTATCTCGCTAATCGAGACTTTTGCCTTGGCCTCTTCCATGCGCGTCTTCACGCTTTGCAAAATTTCAATCCTCATATGCATATCGAGCACCTGTATTATCCTTCTATACGCGTTCTCATCGCCGATATGCTCTTTTGCATGCGCTCAAGCATGGCGATAGCTTTCTTCCTTTCATCTCCCTCAAAATCCTCGAGGAGCGTTGAAAACAACATCTGCATATCTATCTCGCACCATCGCGCGAACTCAAGGCCGCGTGATGTGAGCTCAAGGCGGATGCATCGGCTGTCATACCTGTCAGGGGTTCTTTTTACGAAACCGGATTTTTCCATGCGCTTTAGTGAGACGCCTGCCGATGCACGCGAAACGCCTACCAAGTTAGCGATTTGCACCTGCGTCGGCGCAACGCGATGCTGCGCTTCAAACTGCTTTAGCGCAAACAGTATCTCGGGTTGGCCGGGGTACAATCCATACTTCTTCAACGTCCTTTGCAAGCAAAACGAATATGTCTGCATCAGCTGCGTAAAGAGCAATCCGGCCTCGCTTGAAGCGTTTTGATATGGCGCAATCATGTGTCTACCTCCGAAGGGCAATGGGGAAGGCGGTGTCGCCGTTTATAAGCGTGCTCTCCATCCTTCCAAAATATGCGAGAGTTTCTATAGGGCGAAGTACGTTTTGTTGCAAGTAAGGAGCATCCTTTAGGAGCATACCTTTCAGTGTGGCATTATTATCGAGCTTTTTGAATAGCGCTCGCATCTGCTTAAACTTTCCGTCCACGAAGGCGCAAACATAGGCACGCTCCTTCGTTTCGTTTTCAAGTATGCCACCGTAAAGATCCAAGGACGCTACATCATCGTAATCGACTGCATTGAAAACCGCTTCCCAAGCGCGCTTTGCCACCTCGTCGTTTGACTCCCCCTCATTGATACTAAAGCATACCGAGAACGCCATATACTTAAAATTCATTCTTCCTCCTGTGTGGCGGCCAAGAGCATTTCCTCTGCGGCCTCCCATTCGTTGTAGAGCTCCTCAAGTTGCTGTTTTTTCACGTCGATGGCACTTGCAAGCTCACCTGCAGCCTTGTAGTCCGCGCCGCATGCGATGAGCGCCTCTTCGTCCGCCGCTATTTCGGCTTCGAGTGAGGCGATATTCTCCTCCGCGCGCTTTAAAGCGCCCCTAGCGCGGTTTGCGGCGGCCTTCCGCTCCTTCTTAGCATGATACGATTGGTTGGATTTAACAACCTCGTTTGCCTTCGTCGGTGCTTCGGTCTCTGTCCTTTCGAGCGTTTCAAGCAATGCATCATAACCGCCGATGCTTTCAATTATGCCGTCATCCTGCATGTACAAAACCCTATCGGCAAGCCTGTTTACAAGATACCTATCGTGAGTGACTATGAACAGCGTGCCATCATAGCCGTCGAGTGCGTTCTCAAGCGCTTCGCGAGCGCCTATGTCGAGATGGTTGGTAGGTTCATCCAAAAGAAGAAGATTCGCGCCCGAAAGCATGAGCTTTAACAATTGCACTCGTGCTTTTTCACCGCCGGAAAGCATGCTGATCTTCTTAGCGACCGATTCTTCGCCGCGAAATAAAAATGCGGCGAGGGCATTGCGAATGTTGGTTTTTGTCATCAACGGGAAAGCATCCCAGATCGATTGTTCGACGCTCTTGTCGGGATCGAGCGAGCGCATATTCTGCTCGTAGTATGCAACTTGCACACCTGCGCCGGGCAAAACACGCCCTTCGTCGGCGCTTGCTCTATTGGCAACTATATTGAATAATGTGGTTTTGCCTGCTCCGTTCGGCCCAAGAAGGAATACACGCTCGGATTTTCGAAGAAGAAAACTTGCGCCGGAAAACAGCGTGCGCCCGTCGAAGCTTTTTTTCAGTTCATCAACAAACAAAACTTCATTTCCCGGGAAATTTTTTGCACCAAAGGTGAACTTTATGTTCTCGCTTTTTTTCTCGGGCACTACAAGCGTTTGCTTCAACTTGTCTATTTGCTTTAGCTTGCTCTCTGCAGTTTTGATATTTTTTTCACGTCCCCAGCGGCGCTGTTGTTCAACAATGCCCTCTATGCGCTTGATTTCGCGCTGAGTGTTTTGGTAATGACGAAGTACTATCTCCTCTTCCGTGCTCTGCCTTTCAACATGCGTTGAATAGTTACCCTCCGTGATGATGAGCTTGGAGTTTTGTAAAGCGAATGTGCGCTTAGTTACCCGATCAAGAAAATATCGATCATGCGAAATAACAAACACGGCACCCGGGTATGCTATGAGGAAGTTTTCGAGCCACTGCGTAGCTGTTACATCAAGGTGATTGGTAGGTTCGTCCAAAAAAAGAACATTTGCGCCCAGAAGGAGCAATCGTGCAAGCATAACCTTGTTTAGCTCACCGCCGCTCAACACGCCGACGCGCTCGTTCATGCGAGCATCGGTAAAACCGAGTCCCAAAAGAGCCGCGCGCGCTCGGCTTTTGTATGTAAGGCCGTCCTTGCGTTCAAATTCGTCCTGCAAGCGCTGTTGTTTTGCGATGAGCGTATTCAGCTCGGCTTCGCTTGCATGCTGTATGGATTCACTCACGGCATCGAGATCTCTCTCAATGGCCATCACATGTGAAAATGCGCCAAGAACGGTATCATATACCGATTTTTCAAAGTCTATATCAGGGTTTTGATCGAGTGCGCATATCGTAGCATCGCGCTGATGGTATACATGCCCCTCGTCCGCTTCCTGCCTCTTTAGCAATATGTTGAAAAGGGTGGTTTTGCCCGTGCCGTTTTGCCCGATAAAGCCGATTTTGTCGCGCTCTGCAATTTCGAAAGAAACATCCGAAAACAACACGCGCTCACCAAATGATTTTGCTATTTTGCTTGCCGCAAGTATGGCCATTGTATTCTCCTACCGCCACCCGTGGAATATGGGTGCTCCTATATTATACTGCGTCTACCTAAAGGTACACGCCAAAATGCGATTCGCCTCTTTGTTCCACTTATATCATACCATAAAAGCATCAATTTTGCGAGATAAAAAAGTACAGTAATAAAAAACGGCGTTTTTGCACAGGGTATGCATGGAGGTGATCGTTTGGAGGCGTTGCGCTTATTTCTCATCATCATTGCTACATTTTTCTTGGCGGTTATAATCGTGCTCGGTTGCTTGGTATATCATGATGTTAAAAATGCTGAACAGGAGAGCACATTTAAGGGTGCATTATTCGTTTCATTAAGAACATGTCAACACGAAATAAAGGAGGATTATCCACATGGCAAAAATGAGCAACAACTATTTTAAAGAACTACCATCGGAGATGCTCGGCAATGCAGGGACGGGCTTGCCGGGCGAGAAGGAAATACGCTACAGCCCGTATATGGAGCGGATAAGGCTTCGTAGCGCTCAAGGGGGGTGCGAAGATGGATAACACAAAAAAAGATGACAAGGTG
>CAYJPI010000253.1:0-4177 GCA_964372005.1 uncultured Oscillospiraceae bacterium
GGATCATCAGCCTCAAGAAACAAGAGTTGTGCAACAATGACATTAGCTTCATCATCAGTCACTTCGCCACCCAAAAATACAATGCGATCCTTGAGCAGGCGAGAATAAATATCGTATGAACGCTCACCGCGGTTGGTTTGCTCTACAACCATAGGTATTAAACTCATGCATACCCTCCTATTCTTAATAAGGCATCTAACGATTCCTTACTCTGCTTCTGTCTCGCCGTCCGCTTTTTCTTCTTCCTTGGCTTCAACATAAACTACGTTATCCATGATAAGTCTAACCGTCTTTTCGGTTATAACGCGGCTCTTGAAGTACTCAAGGTCTTCGTCGGACAATCCGGAGCGGAAATCCGCAACGGTAAGATTGTTTTTCTCAGCGTATTCGCCGATTTCTTTTTCAACATCTTCATCGGATGCTTGCATATCTTCTGCCTTGGAGATAGCTTCCATAACCAACTGCAAGCGAACGCGCTCTTCAGCTTCCTTGCGGAATCCTTCGCGCATCGTTGCAACATCCGACCCGGAGAACTTGCAGTAGTCCTCAAGAGAAATGCCGGACATCGACAAGCGATACTGCATTTCCTGCATAGTGTAGTCCATCTGGCGCTCACACATTACAGCGGGAATATCGATGGTAGCATTTTTAGCCGCCAAAAGCAGTGCGGCGTTCTCCATCTCATTGCTTGCTCTCTCATCGCGTTGCTTTTGCATTTCGGCGCGCTTGCTTTCGCGAAGCTCATTGAGCGTATCGAATTCGGAAATATCCTTAGCAAACTCATCGTCAAGCTCAGGCAATTCCTTTACTTGGTTCGAATGCACGGTGCATGTGAACACTGCATCCTTACCGGCCAAATGCTCTGCATGATATTCTTCGGGGAATGTTACGGTGATGTCCTTGGTTTCACCCTTATTAACACCGATAAGTTGCTCTTCAAAACCGGGAATGAATGATCCCGAGCCGATTACGAGGGTTTGGTTCTCGGCTGTTCCGCCATCAAACTTCACGCCGTCAACGCTACCGGAGTAATCGAGTACTACCTGGTCACCGTTTTCAACAGCACGGTCAAGGTCGACATAACGTGCAGCTTTCTCGCGTTCCTTTTCGATAGCCGCATCGATGGCATCATCCTCAACAGTATACTCCTTCTTTACTACTTCTATACCCTTATAGTCGCCAAGTGTAACCTCAGGTTTCAAAGTAACCTCAGCCGTGAATACAACACCTGTTTCGGAACCGATCTCGTCGATCGAGATGTTCGGGCGATCCACGGGGATTAGGCTGTTTTCATCGATTGCCTTATCATATGCTTCGCCGTAAACTATATCGAAGGCTTCTTCATAAAATACGCCCTCTCCATACATGCCTTCAATGACCTTGCGGGGGGCTTTGCCCTTCCTGAAACCGGGAACCGCATATTGCTTAGCAGTCTTGACATAGCTTTCCTGCATAGCCTTTTGAAATGTATCTTTGTCCACCGTTATGGTAAGCTTTACCGTGTTGTTACCTGTTTTTTCTACCGTTGCCATCCTATTACTATTCCTCCATTACGCTTTCGCTATCTTTTGGGCATTGGTTATACACATATATGTATAGCCTATACATCCCCTTATCCGATTCATACTATCATATTGAACGAAAAAAAGCAAGGCAACGAACGTAATATTTTTGTGAAGGACGGATACATTTTCGCCTTTTTTTATCGAATAAGTTTCTAATGTTTCCCTTTGCCTTTTTCTGCATAGTATGATAGAATAGTTTACAGAAAATCACATCAATTTTAGGGGGCGGGAGCTATGAATTTCATTTCTTCATTGGCGGAACGTACACTGCTGTTTGACGGCGCCACCGGGTCTTTACTTGCCGAGCAGGCAAAAACTTATTCAAATGCGTGCACAGCTCTTTTGAACATCAAAAAACCACTCGATGTGATGGATGTCCACATGGGATATCTCATGGCCGGAGCGGATGTAATAAGCGCTAATACTTTTTGTGCAAATTCAATACGATTATCAGACTTCGACCTCCAAGCCGAAGCATCCGAGATTGTGACAAATGGCGTTGCCCTTGCAAAGGAAAGCGTGGTTCAATCCGGGAAAAATGCATTCGTTGCCGCATCGATAGGTCCAACCGGACTTCGCGGCGAAAAGACCCCCGAAAGAACAAAGCGCACCTATGATGCATATTATGATCAATGCATGCAGGCCGCCTCGGCAGGGGCGGATCTTATACTCATTGAAACCATGGATGACCTTTACGAAGGGCGTTTGGCTCTTCTTGCGGCGAAGGCGGCATCAAATCTTCCCGTGCTGTCAAGTTACATGCTTGAAGCGGACGGAAACACATTTGCAGGCAATCCACCGGGAGTGTTAGCATTATCATCGGCATCCCTCGGCGCATCGATGGTTGGGGTAAATTGCGGCCTATCCCCCACCGAGCTTTTTGACGCTTTTTCGAGATTATGTTCAAGAAGCAATCTTCCCGTATTCGCCATGCCGCATGCATCTAACTTGGAAAAAGGCGAACAGAGCGAAGTATCGTCAAGCGAATCAGCATTCGCCGAAGAGATGATACCATACTTGCTCGGCGGAGCGCAGGCGGTGGGCGGTTGTTGCGGTACTACGCATAAGCATATCGAAGCACTTAGAAATGTTTGCTCTTCCTACACGGGCTTCTCCCGTACACGAACCCCTCATGATGCATATATTGCAAGCGCATACAAGCGATTGCCCTTGAAGGAGTACCATGAAAATTCACCTTCACCCATACATTTTGACGAAATGACGGATGAACGCATCGTTGACATAGTTAAAGAAAACGCACAGCAATCAAAGGTGCTTGAATTCGATTTTGGATTGATGCCCTCCAATCGCGCCGGTGATATCATCAGAATCATTCAAGATGAAGTGCGTTACACCCCATTCGTTTTCGCTTTCACATCCTCATCACAAGCAAAGGCTGTGCTTAAAAGCTATGTGGGAGTAGCAGGCGTGAAAGCACTGTCCGACATGTACTCCGTAATGAAAACCGCGTCAAAATACGGTGCTCATGTGTTGCATTGATAATCATCAAACACGATAAATTTCATCCGCGCCGGGTGGCGGCACGATTGTACCGTCGGGCAAAGTCAGCCCGCGGCCTTTTCGTGCGCATGCAATTTTAACGGCCGGTATATCAATCCCTCTAAGTGCCTTTATGAGTGTTTCGCTGTCCTTACATGCGATTAGCATGCTTCCGCTCGATAAAAGGCGCATAGGCTCTAACCCCAGTTCTTCACATAGTTTTACAGTTTCGGGCAAAATCGGCACACAGCTCGGATCTACAACGATCTTGCAAGAAGCGGCATGTGCCATCTCGTGAAGTGCGCCGTAAACACCGCCTTCCGTTATGTCATGCATCGCACTCGCACCATTCATTATCGCGCAACGCCCCTCAGGCACAACGCTTAATGCATTTTCGAGCGTTAAAAGCTTCGCTATCTCGTCATCAGTCATGGTTGTGAGCCTATCGCGATGTTCACTTGCAATTACCACAGAGCCTTCTATACAAGCATACTTGGTCATCACGATATCATCGCCTTCACTCATTCCGCTCATTCGCACATTTGGCGATACCCTAGCTACAACCGTTGTGTTTGTAACAAATCTCGTCACTGCATCCGTAACCTCGGTGTGTCCACCTAGTATGTCGACGCCTATGCGCTTCGCTTCATCGATAAGGTCGTCGGCAATAGCCTCAACTTCCTCCTCGGTTGCATGTGGAGGTATCAGCAATGTCACCATAAGCCCAACGGGATCAGCGCCGGCGGCGGCGGCATCATTACAGTTTACATGCACGCTTAACCTGCCGATATGCTTGGTTGCGGCTGTTATCGGGTCGGTAGACAAAACGGTAAGGTCGCCTCCCATATCGAGAAATGCACAGTCCTCCCCCACCTTTGGCGCTGATATGTTCTCCACCCTACTCGAAGTACACTTTTTTAGTATCAATTCTTCAAGCTTCTCGTTGGAAAGTTTCCCGATATTCATAAGCGTCACTCTCCTTTACCGTTTTCAACCATTCTATTAAACTCATCTTCGCTGAGCACCTGTATGCCGAGCGTGTTCGCTTTTTCAAGTTTACTGCCCGCATTTTCTCCGGCAAGCACATAACTTGTTTTTTTGCTAACGCTACC
>CAYJPI010000254.1:0-4100 GCA_964372005.1 uncultured Oscillospiraceae bacterium
CCATAGTGTTATGCTTTTTTAAGGTTTTTTGACAGTCTGAAACCCTCACGAGCGATCGTGAGGGTTTTTGTATGTGCATTTTCAACCTGAAAATATCTAATATATTTTATAAATGTGCCGCAAAAAACCCAATTTGCAGGTAATCGCATGTGTGAGCACGATGTAAAACACCATAAAAACAAAGAAAAATGCATTGAAAGGCAATAAAAATGGTGACAAATGTAGCGAAGTGGTGGTATAATCGGATTAATCACACCATTTACGATGTGATAAGTCCACTCGAAAGGAGGCGATGCGCGTGCTTATCGGTGCTTTTACGCATGGGGTAGATCCCAAGGGTAGGGTATTTATTCCGGCAAAATGGCGAGATGATCTCGGTACAAAGATAATTATTACACGCGGTATATTAAAAAACAGCAAAGCACGTTGCCTCTTTGGAATGTCTGCCGACGGGTGGGAAGCTTTTGCGAGTAGATTTTCTTCCATGCCCGAAACCGATGTGGTGGGACAGGCTTTTCGCAGGATGATGTTTTCGAATGCGGCC
The DNA here is from genome assembly GCA_964372005.1 of uncultured Oscillospiraceae bacterium. Lineage (GTDB taxonomy): Bacteria > Bacillota > Clostridia > Christensenellales > CAG-138 > CAYPKG01. The sequence goes on from CAYJPI010000254.1 coordinate 545, forward strand.
GATTGCGATACAGATAAGCAGGGGCGCATTTTGATTCCCGCCGACCTTAGAGAATACGCGAACCTTGATAAAGAGGTGAAGCTCGTGGGCGTGGATAATCGCATAGAGATTTGGAATAAGGAAGACCTTATGCTCCATGATAAGAGCATGGAGGAAGATTACGACAGCGTACTTGCGCGGCTTTCGGAGAGCGGAATATGAGCAAGATTGATACATATCATGTGCCGATAATGCTAAATGAGGTACTTGAATTACTCGCTCCCGGCAGGGGGGGAGTATTCGTTGACGGAACGCTCGGGGGAGGATCGCATGCGAGTGAAACGCTAAAACATCTTCCCGAGGGATCGCATCTTTACGGGATAGACCGTGACAGCGAAGCGATAGCGGAAGCCACGAGTAAACTTACACAGGCGAATGCGAAAGCGGACTTTACCGTTATAAGAGGGAATTTCTTTGATGCGGTTTCACTACTCAAGGAGCGTGGCGTAAAAGGAATAGACGGATGCCTGCTGGACCTTGGAGTATCATCGCACCAACTTGATGAGCCGATGCGCGGCTTTTCATATCACGAGAGTGCACCGCTCGACATGCGCATGGATGATAGGGCTCCGCTTCGTGCTTATGATGTGGTGAACACATATGCATGGGAGGATCTTGCACGCATTATACGCGAGTATGGAGAAGAGCGTTTCGCGGCCAAGGTAGCGAGCGCGATAGTGCGCGAAAGGGAAAAAGCGCCCATTGAAACAACCACCGAACTTGCGGACATAATAAAATCAGCCATCCCTGCGGCATCGAGAAGGGATGGACCGCACCCGGCGAGAAGAACCTTCCAAGCGATACGCATCGAAGTGAACGGAGAACTCGCGGGGCTTTATGAAGCCTTGGAGGAAATAGCCGGATTTTTGAATCCCGGAGGAAGGCTTCTTGTTATTACATTCCATTCGCTTGAGGATAGAATAGTAAAAAACTTGTTTAGGAAGCTCAACGATCCGTGTATCTGCGATAAACGAGCGCCGATATGCGTATGCGGAAAGGTTAAGTCCGCGGATATACTTACGAGGAAGCCCGTAGTGGCGGGGGAGGAAGAGCTTGGTGATAATACTCGTGCGCGCAGTGCAAAGCTACGTGCTATCAGGAGTGTGGCGCTAGGCATGGGACAAGAAGGGGATGAATAGTATGGAACATAGAACAACGATGTATACTCGAGCATCGGGCGAACAACGGGTTTATGCGCCCACGCGTGGATCGATGGCCTATGCCTATGAAGCGCAGGTGGCACAGCCTATGGAGCGCGAAATACAAAGCACAAGGCAAAGCCGCCGCACAAAGGTGCGCCCGAGGAAAAAGAGCATAAATGCTGCAGGAAAATTTGCGCTACTGTGCTCGGTGCTCTTTTTGAGCGTGTCCGCCGTGCTCGTGGTTGCGGGCTATGCGAACATTACGCAAGAGTATTCAACCGTTAATGATTTGAAGGATGAAATTGAACAGAGCGAGTTGAGGCTTGCAGAACTCAATGCGCAGCTTGCATGCGCGGTAACACTCGATGATGCGCTTGAAGCCGCACAGCGCATGGGCATGAACTACCCGACGGCGGATCAATATGTCGCGGTGGGGGAAAAACTGCCCGAGCAGACGAGCGCGAGCGAGTAAAGCGGTTGGAGGAGAAACATGGGATCACCTGATACGTCCAACAAAAGACGGCTGTTCGCACTAATGATAATGATGACTTTATTCTTCATTGCACTTATTGGCCGACTGTTCTACGTGCAGGTAATTTGGGGACCGGAACTTCAGGAACGTGCACTCAATCAACAAACGCTTGATACGAGCCTAACGCCCGATAGAGGGCGGATACTCGATGTGAACGGCGAAGTGCTCGCACAAAGCGGAACGGCATACTCGGTGCTACTAAATCCAAAGGTTATAGATAGAAACACGAGTGCGGATAAGGCTCGCATCGCGATGGAACTATCGCAGATACTCGATATGTCATACGAATATGTGTACGAAAGAGTAAGCGATACGAGCAAGGAACAGATAGTACTAAAGCGCCAAGTTGAGCGCGAAACGGTGGATGCAATCGAAACCATGCTGCTTGGAAGCGGCGTAACATTCGGCATCGATTCAAAAAGATATTACCCCATGGAGTCCTTATTTGCACAAACACTCGGTTTTACTACGGTTGATGGAGTGGGGCAGGAGGGAATCGAAAGGGAATATGATAAATACCTCACGGGAGAAGAGGGAAGACTCATCATGGAAAAGGATAGGGACAACAACCCACTTCCATATGGTGAGCAGGAATACATACCCCCGGTTGACGGGAGCGACATCGTGTTGACTACGGATAGCGTTGTGCAATCCTTCCTCGAGAAAGCACTTGAGGAAGCGATAGTGGTAAACAATGCGAAGAGTGCGCAGGGAATTATTATGGATGTGAATACGGGGGAGATAAAAGCGATAGCCACCATCCCCGATTTCGACCCTAATGCTCCACCGCGCGATGACCTTGACCTACTGCGCGAGCTGGTGAAAAACCGCATCGTGAGCGATGCATACGAGCCCGGCTCCACATTTAAGATAGCAACCCTCGCCGCCGCTATCGATTCGGGCGCTGTAGATGCTTCCACAACATTCGATTGCCCGGGCTACAAGATAGTCAATGGTGAAAGGATACAATGCTGGAATGACTCGCATGGCCATCAAACACTCGAGGAGGCCGTGCAAAACTCTTGTAATCCCGCGTTCATGACGATGGCGCTCGATATGGGGATAGAGACGTTCTACGATTACATATACGGCTTTGGTTTCGGAAGCTCCACGGGGAGCGGTATCACGGGCGAGTCCTCGGGCATAGTGATACACGAAAAATACATCAGGGATAACAATATCGCGCGCATAGGCTTCGGCCAAAGCATCGCGGTAACGCCGATACAGCTCGCGGCCGCCGTCAGCGCGGCGGTGAATGGCGGAGAGTTGTATAGGCCATACATAGTATCACAGGTATTATCCACGGATGGTACGGTGATAAGTGAAACCGAACCCACGGTAGTAAGAAGGGTGATTTCCGAGGAAACATCGGCGCAGGTAAGGGATATACTCGAAAGCGTAGTAGCCGAAGGTAGCGGCAAGAATGCACAGATCCCCGGATATCTCGTGGGAGGTAAAACCGGAACTGCGCAGAAGTATGTTGATGGGCAGGTGAGCTCGGGAAACCTCATTGCATCGTTTGTCGGCTTTGCGCCGGCGGATGATCCGCAATATGTTTGCCTGATCCTCGTAGATGAGCCGAAAGTAGGCGTGATATTCGGTAGCACCGTTGCCGCACCCTTTGTAAAGGATGTATTGCAAGAGACGCTCATGCACTATGAGGTGCGCCCGAGCCAACAACAAGAAACGGCCACCATCCCCGATGTTACGGGCATGACGGTAGCCGAAGCCCAAATAATCTTAGCTGAGTATGGACTCACGGGTGATTATACGATGGGCGAAGAGGAAGCGATTATTATAAGACAATTGCCCAAGGCAGGCGATATCGCGGTTGTGGGTAGCC
>CAYJPI010000255.1:0-4097 GCA_964372005.1 uncultured Oscillospiraceae bacterium
GCGCCCAAGGTTGAGCCTATGGCGGCGAGCAAGGCGGCAGGCGGACGCTTATTCAAGGCGGTAAAGAAGGACATAGAGCAGATTCATATATCGATGGGCATGCCCGGTATTGCACTCGATGCGGACGGCCAGTATCCCCTGTTCGTACTATCCAATGCACTTGGAGGATCAATGAGTTCGCGCCTATTCCAAAAGGTACGCGAACAGCGCGGCCTTGCATATTCGATATACTCGTACCCTTCCTGCTACAGTTCGATAGGCTATTTCGGAGTTTATGCCGGCACCGGCGAAAAACAAGCCGATGAAGTGATAAAACTCATTTTGGAGGAGCTCGACAATATTAAGAATAAAGGGCTCACGGACGATGAATTCTACAGATGCCGCAACCAATTGAAGGGTAGTTATTTGATGTCTAAGGAAGGCACATCGAGCCGCATGAACGCGCTTGGAAAATCACTTTTACTTCTCAACAAGCAGTATGATGAGGAAGAGACGCTAAGGCGCATCGAGGCCATCACACCCGAAAGCGTGCGTGATGTTATAGATCGACTCGTTGACGTGACGAACCTTTCGAGCGTGTGTGTAGGACGAGTGGAGGATAAGGAAGATAAATTGCGCGAGCTGTGCTTGCCGTCGTAAACTTAAAATAAGGGGAATAAAATGGACAAGCTTGAAGAAATATTCAGCATGCAATGGGCGCTCGATGAGGACATAATCGAGCGCCGCGGCCTGCATCATTTCACCATGGAGGAATGGATACAAAAGGATGTGCTCGCCATAACATCCGAGCTTGCGGAGCTATTGGATGAGGTGAATTTCAAATGGTGGAAAAACAATAAAAACGTGGACATGGATGCGGTGAAGGGCGAGATGGTGGATCTCCTTCACTTTTTTGTGAGCATGTGCCTAAAAACCGGCATGGACGCGGACGAACTATACCGACTTTATATGGAAAAGAACGAGGAAAACTTTGCGCGCCAAAATGGCCTGTCAGCCAAGAAAGGGTACAGCGTTGAGGAGTCGGTTTGATTACGCAATTAAAATTTACTTTCTATAACAGGAAAAATGTGATATAATGGGTTTTTGAAGGGAAGCCCTTCAACGAAAAAACCGATTCATTCGGATCATGGAGGATACATGGCAAGGGTCAGATTTAAGGCGCGATTTTTTGTGCTACTCATTGTGCTTATCGCGCTCTTGGGTTTAGTGATATATTTGATATTCGGCGCAGGAGGTAGCGAAACATTATCAGCTGGCACTATGCGCATCAGCCAGGATGTCACGAGTGTAATCATTCGTGATGAAGTTTTGCGAACCACAGAGAAATACGACAGAATTCTTTTTGATGTAGCTGAGGGTGCAGAAGTTGCGATGGGAGACCAAATAGCGCAGGTGTTCAGGTGGGGTTATCAAGATGCTACCATGCAAGCGCTCCTCGATGTACGAAAGGAAATACTTGCACATCAAACAGCTTTGCTTGCCGGTATCGTTAACGCGGATCTTGATACGGTGAATACGCAAATCAACCTTTCCATGACGAATATTCGTTCCACGGCCAGGCAAGATATCGACCAGGCGGGGATCAATCCGAACACGAACGACTTGCTGGTGCTTGAACAGCAACTTAAAGAGCAATTGGAATCGCGCATGGATTTGATGCGGCAGGTTCAGGCCGATGAAACATTACAAGCATTGTATGTGCAGGAAGAGGAACAGCTTGCAAATCTCGCGAGTTGGCGGCGCGATATCGTAAATGATGTTGGCGATGGAATAGTCAGCTTTTATTTTGACGGTTATGAACTTGCACTTAATGCGGAAAAGCTCGACGTGATCTCGGCTGATTTGGTAGAAAGCACATTAAGGGGCACGGGTGGAGATGTATCCCTCGAAGATGCCGCGGTTAGTGCGCTTTACCGCATAGTTGATGCGGATCACTTTTATATTGCATTTCTTACCGACTCGGATGATCCGTGGAGGTTGATGCAGGGGCTCACCTACACCGTATCATTTGAGGGATACGAGGAGCAGGCATTCAGTGCAACCGCGCTCGAGCCCATCGTTTCAGGATCGGATGTGGTGAACGTGCTTGAATTCAATCAGGACATGGGCACGCTTATGAGCGTAAGAACCGTTGAGGGAACGGTTATGCTGGACGCGAGTGGGTTTGAGGTTGAAAGTTCCGCCGTTACGGTAATTGAAGGACAACCCGGGATTTACATCGATAATGGAAGCGCGGATGTGTTCGTTCCCGTGCATGTTCTTGCAACCGATGAAAGTACAACAATCGTCGCGAGCGTCAGCCCCGATGCACTTTCTGCGGGCATGCGTTACAAATCATAACACCTGAAATAGCAATTGAGATATTTTTTGAAGGGGAACGCTATTATGAGCATTCAAGAAAATTACGATCGTATTCGGCAAAGGATTGCAGGTGCATGTGCAAGAGCCGGGCGCAGTGAAGAAGAAATCACCTTGCTTGCAGTAACAAAATATGTGGAAATTGCAAGAATAAAGGAAGCGATCGATTGTGGAATACGCGAAGTTGGCGAAAATAGGGCGCAAGAATTCACCGAAAAGCTCGAATTCTATAAAAACATGAATGTTTCCAAACATTTTATTGGACAATTGCAAACAAATAAGGTAAAATATATCGTAGGTAAGGCAGATTTATTACAATCGGTGGACAGGCTCCCGCTTTTAGAAGAGGTAGCGCGCGTTGCCGAAAAGAAAGATGTGGTACAGCCCATTCTCATCGAGGTGAATATCGCAGGTGAGATGCAAAAGGGTGGTATCATGCCGGAAGATTTGTTTGCTTTGCTTGACAGAGCGAGTGCATGCGAGCATATTCGGGTAAAAGGGCTTATGTGCATTCCACCAATGGCGACGGACGACGAGGTGCGGCCGTATTTTGCATCTATGCGCAAGCTATTTGAAAGAGTGAGTGCATTATCCCTTCCCAACGTGGACATGCAGGTATTATCAATGGGCATGTCGGGCGACTTTGAAGTAGCCATCGAGGAAGGGGCGAGTATAGTGCGAGTGGGCACCGGGCTTTTCGGTGGACGTGTATATACATAGTTAACGCTACCGAGAGCTGAAACATTCAATTTGAGCAAGACCGGAAAAAACGGCGGCTCTTTTATGAACGAGGATGGAAAAGGGGATTTCCCCGAAACGACAAAACTCCAAGCGCCAACGAAAAATATTTCGTTTTGGAGGGACAAAGGGATGGCTAAACTGTTCAATCGTTTTCTTGACTACATAGGGATTGAAGAAACCGAAATGGAAGAAGAAGCTTATCAGGACGAATACTTTCAGGAGGAAGTGCGTCAGGACAATGTGGTGAATTTCGGAGCGCGTCCGAGCACCAAGCGTCGCGGCGGAGCGACAAGCGCGGAAGCGGCTATCGCGGCTGTGCAAAGGAAGATGATCGTGTATCATCCCATCAGCTATGAGGATACACAGAACATCATCGATAACATGAAGAGCAACAAGCCCGTTATCGTGAATATGGAAGAGCTTGAGATCGACTGTGCACAGCGCATACTTGATTTCATGGCCGGAGCGGTTTACGCGCTCAATGGCACGATATTCAAGATCGCACGCGGTATTTTTGTTGTTGCGCCCATGAGCTATGATGTCATCGGCAATGGTGACGGCGAGCTCGGCGACGGCGGCTTAATCTAAGCGAGAATTACAGCATACCCGAAGAAGGAAGCTTCTGCGGGTATGTTTGTGCGCCTGATGATATGGAGGGACTATGATTTCAAGCGATGAGATTATCAAGAAGAATTTCACTAAGTCACTGCGTGGCTATGATGTTCAGGAGGTTGACGTTCTCCTCGACGATGTTATCATAGCACTCGATGAGCATGTGCATGAACGCAATCGCCTTCTCTCGCGCATCGAGGCTTTGCTCATCGAGCTCGATCGCATAGACCCTAAGCGCTGAGTGCGCTTTTTAAGGGACGTTTTTTAGGGGACGTTTTTTTAGGGGATGTTTTTTTAGGGGACGCCGTCCCCTAAGACCTCTGCTAGGGGACGCTGTCCCCTAGGACCCCTGCAAGGGGACCAGAGTCCCCTTGACCCCATACTCG
>CAYJPI010000256.1:0-4082 GCA_964372005.1 uncultured Oscillospiraceae bacterium
CACCGAAAAACTGTCTATCGTTGCTATACGCGTCTGAGTAAAGTGCATAAAATCAAACGCAAACAATCCGGCTACCAACAAAGCGTAACTTTCCTTTTTGAATATGCGCTTAGCAAACGCATACATCAAAGGAACCATCAATATTCCGGCCAAAGCACCCATAATACGCCATCCAAACGGGTTCATCCCGAATATGGCTATACCCATCATTATGATGATTTTGCCTAGCGGAGGATGGGTAATCTCATATGGCTCCATCGCATTAAGATGTTCATACGCCGTTCTCGCGTGATATAATTCATCAAAATACATACCATTTAAGTATGACGGATAATCGGGAATCGTGTTTTGTTCATCGATTAATTTTTGGGCATTAAGGCCATGCGCCATGCTCGGCGTGATAAGCGCGCCGTTTTGATCAAAGAAAGCAATTTCGTTTATCCAAAGCTCTCCCCCATCGTTCTCGATGGACAAGCTTTTTACATTCTCGATGGATACCTCAACCCGCTTCCATCGGAACATGTCATCATTTTTTATGTCGTGACTATAAGTACCATTTATGATGAGCGTACCCTCATGGATGCCACCATATATCCAGTATTCGGAAATCGATGAGGGTTCATCAAACTCAAGTTGAACCGTCTCCCCTACATCCATACTCTCGTAATACGATTCCGGTGCCGCAGTTGTCCCAAGGTTCACGAGCGCAACTATAGCGTAAACAATGGTCAGTGCGAGCACATAAACTTTATCTCGCTTTGTGAAATTTAGTTTTGTGTCGGTCGGCATGTCCGGAATAACAATCGGCCGATCGGCCGATTTGATTCGTTTCGAAGTAAAGATCCCTGCTTCCATCTTGTTCTCACGGACGATTATATCAAAACAGACAAATGCGAAGTAGGCAAAAATTGCAACCGTTGCGGCCGAAACCATCAAGGTGAGCAGGGTATATCCATCGCCGCGCAAGTATTGATTATCAACGATTACAAAGGCCGACAGCGCGTTCGCCATCATCACGGCGGTGAACATCGCAAACGACAGGAACAACCTTCTATCACGATAATACAAGAATACGAACGCAACCAATACCACCGCCGGGAAGAGGTAGCGCTCATGCATGTACACACCGCAGGTGAAGAGCGAAGCAAACAGGAACGCGCCGCAAAGTAGCATCACGCCCATATGTTGTTCTTTTTTTGACGCGATAACATACAGCCATATCGAAGCCGCAACCCCAAGGACTATCAAGAAAGTCCCCCATGTTCCGTATGAAAACACGAAAAGGGTACTATCTATCGGCTTCCAATTTCCACCGAATAATGCCATCAGGTTAAATGCCTCGACGCTTGCGTAGGGATAACCGGTCGCGGTGGAGAAATACTTTTCAAACAGCCAAGCAAATCCCGGTTCGGGGGCAAAAGGCAAAGATAACAGGAAAATCAACGCAAATGCCGATATAACCGATGCAGTGGTATAAAGGAGCAAGCGAACCCTATTTTCTCCCCTAATAATCTTAACAATGTACACGGCCGCGAAAAGTGGCCCTATCATGAGTGCTTGTGGTTTTACAAGTATCGCGAGTGCGTAAACCATCCCTGCAAAGATGAATTTATCCTTGTGAAGAAGTACCATCGTGAGTAGAATGAGCAAGGTGAGTATAGAATCAATCTGCCCCCATCCGCCGGATATGAAGGCAAATAATGGGTTGAATGCAATCACCGCAAGTATGAAGAGTGCACGTTTTCGGCGCATCCCCATTTCAAGCGCTACTCGATAAGCTATCCATGATATCGCAAGATCCGCCAGCATCGATGGTAATTTCAATAAGATTACATGCCCTGCGCTATTGACGGGAACATTGAACAAATCGCGCAATGCTCCGATTATCCACAGTATGTACATGTATCCGGGGGGATAGTCCGCAAACATTCCGGATGCATAGAACTCGCTCGGCCCGCCTGCACACATAGATTCGGACCATGCGACAAAACAAGGGACGTCGGTCGAATGGCCGACAAATAGAATCGATAGGATGATCCTGAAAACAAAGGCGGCGAGCAGCAACGAAATCACGGCATTTTTATCGTTTGCAAATATGCCCGTTCGTTTGCGAGCCAAAAACTCCCCTTTGAGAACAAAACGATGATAGATATAGTACATCGCAAAGCCTACGAGTAGAGACACGAGCACTATCTGCACGAGCGTTCCCTCATTGAGCGGATTGTCGGAATTATCGTCATTCTGCACGGGTTCGTTATAGAAGTTTTGTACGTTTATTCCCTGAGGTGCTTCGGAAAGTTTCACCATCGAAGCTTGATAAAAGCGTGCTTCACCGCTCGACAATGCTCCATAACCCCCGAGCCGCAAAGCGATCTCCAGCTCAGTTTGGTCATCCCCCGTTATTCCAACAAGTGTAATTAGTGTTTTTTCATCCGTGTCAAACACGCCTTCGGAAACAGCTAAGGTATCCCTCACCGATATCGATGCGCCCGCGCCGCCCTCCACGCCGAAAGCACTTGCATAGCACGATATTTCATAATAGCTGTTAGGCTCTACCTCTACGCTTTGGTAGATGTGCACATCGTTTGCTTCACCGCTCGAAACAACGAGCGCACCATCCTCAGCGATGTATGAAGCCCCTTCGCCATCCTCCCATTCGTGGAAATTCCATCCATGGGGAAGATCAGCATTTTCCTCGCCGATAAGCTCGCCGTTGTACAATATTGACGAATCGCTCGCAAAGGTTACCACGGAAAAACTGAACACAATAAACAGGGCAAGCACGATGCGTATAATCTTCATCCATTCCTCCGTTTATATTTTAATCAACATTCTCAAACGCGTTCTCGATGTGTTCAATCCCATTTGCTGTAACTTCCACAACATCGAAGCGCGCACTGCTGTCATATAGTCCTGTTGTTTGCAAGTATTGCCTTGCCGCCACAGAAAGATTCCTAATTTTCTCCTTTGTTACGAAATCTCTCGGCACTCCATATCTAACATTCTTTCGATATTTCACCTCTACGAACACGATGGTGCCGAAGGGGTCGTTCATAATAAGGTCTATTTCCTTCTTCCCCATGCGTACATTACTCGCAACAAATTTATACCCGATATTCTCGAGGTACACTTTTGCTCTATCTTCTGCTTTCTTGCCTAATTCAACGCTCATATGTACTTGCCTATAAAGCTACGCCTATGCAAAACGCAAGGGCCAAACTCCTTTAGCGCTTCGATATGTTTTTTTACACCATAACCCTTGTTGGACGCAAAATCATACTGCGGATACAGTTCATGTTGTTTAATCATGTATCTGTCACGCTCAACTTTAGCAACGATTGATGCCGCACCTATGAGATAGCTCTTATCATCGCCCTTAATATAGGCATGTTGCTTCACATCTATCGGGAGATTCTGCTCCGCATCGACAAGAAGATCGGTCACATCCATGTCAAGAAGGTCGAATGCCATCTTCATCGCTTTTCTTGTGGCATTCTTGATGTTTATTTCATCCACTTCCCTTTCGCTAACCCAGCCTACACCAACGCCCAGCGCGTGTTCCATGATTTTTTTATACACTTCTTCGCGGCGTTTTTCTGAAAGCTTCTTACTATCCTTCACATTGATGATGAGCGGTTCTTGCGGTAACACCACACATGCCGCCACCACAGGCCCGGCAAAAGGCCCGCGCCCAACCTCATCCATCCCCGCTACCAAAGAGCCGCTTTGCCAAAGCGGCCTTTCAATTGCGGTTATGGCGATTAGCCTTTCACTCTCGGGTATCTTCAGCATGTTCTTCTTCCTCAGTTTCAAACACTTCTCCGGGAAGGTCGAGCGTTATACGCGCGATTTTTCCGCCCCTAAATTCATCCAGCACTATGCGCGCGGCGCGTTCTATGTCATACTCATTGCCCTTTAATATGAAGCCTCTGCTCTTACACACCGCTTCCGTCAATTCTTCGGGTGACATATCCTCGGTGCATTTTTTGTATCTTTCCATAACCGCTTTGGAATATCCACCATTTATCAAGGTGTGCAAAAGTTCACCCGTAAGTGTTTCAACATCGACTATAGCATCATTG
>CAYJPI010000257.1:0-4057 GCA_964372005.1 uncultured Oscillospiraceae bacterium
ACCGGAACTCGAGCTGCCCGAACTTGAGCTACCCGAACTTGAGCTACCTGAACTTGAGCTGCTGCTCGATGTGTCATCATCGTCTCCGTCGGGGTTGGCATTTGGGAACTCATCGACGATCTCATTGCCCATTAGCTCGTATTGGAAGCGATACTCGCTAGGTATTTGTGTATCCGTGTCGGGGTATGTTATCGTAGCGATGAAGTTTTTGCAACCATTCGCATCGCGTATTACATCTTCCATGTAGGCTTGGTCGCCATGGCGGTTCATGGTGGAATTTTGAGGAGTTATGTTGTACGCGTTGGCAACGCCGCCCAATGAATCTGCAATAACATGGCCTTGATCCAAGTCGCTTCTCTCCGTTCCGGGAACATTCGCCTCATCGGAATAATAACGCCCCGAGCTATTGACGGGCTCGCTATCGTCATCTTGAAGTATGATGGTATCGGCAAGAACATACACGAGCTGGCCATGGTCATTCGTTAGTCCCCAATATTCCCTGCTACCATATCCTATGTCAACCGCTACATTGGATTGCCTATTGCCGTCACGGTCGCCGCCATCAACGGAAATGATGGAATACTCCTTGCCCAGGTATGTCAAAGTGTCACCTTGGATACTATAGGCGAATGATTTTTCTATCGTCTCGCTCGCCTGTTCGGGAACGGCGGCTGTTGTGGGGGACGAACTTCCGTCGCTAACAGAAGCGTCCGATACTACAGATGAGGACATAGCGGCAACGCTATCATCCGCATCTTGGGGTAAATCTTCGGTTGGAGATTCCGCTTTGTCGGATTCGGGTGCTATGAGTTCATCCTTCGAGGCGGTTTCCGTATCGTCTGAAGATGCAGAAGAAGATGCGACATTCTCCTCGATGGAGGGTGATGCTATGTCGTCTTGAACCGTAGGGGCGCATCCCGATAACAATAGCAGGATTAATAATATCGATATTAGTTGCCTTAGTGCTTTCATCTTTGATTTCCTTTCATTTGTACAGTGCTGTAATAAGGGGAATGGTTCATTTGTTCATATTTACGGTAACATTATAACACATGTGGAATGGATGGAATAGGGTAGCGCTGAATTTCCCTATAAATCGACGTAGCAATGAAAGAAAAAAACTAGATAGTGTCGACAATGTCTAAAAACAATAAAAAATTATATATTATGTAATGTTTTCTATCAAACTGTTTTCATAATGCACATTTGATGGTATAATAACAATGTTTGGTAAGTTGAACGCAAAACGTGCGAGAAGGAGGAACCCTAAGTTGCAGCTAGGAATATCAACGGCGAGCTACTTTGCAAAATGCAATGTGGAGGAATCTTTTGAGCGCATAGCTTTATGTGGAACGGATTTATGTGAGGTATTTCTGAACACGGCATGCGAATACGTGGATCCACTTCTTTCTACCATAGAAAATGCAATGAAAAAAAACAACCTAAGGGCATACAGCGTACACCCTCTCGGCGTACAATTCGAAGCGCAACTTTTTTCCACCCATAATAGACAACGTGAAGATGCGATAAAAACATACTGTGATGTATTGAGCGCCGCTAAGAAATTAGGTGCGCGTTACTATGTTATGCACGGCCCTGCGCATATGGGTGGCACGGTAAAGAATATGCAAATCGAAAGGACGGGCCCCATCATGAAGGAACTTTGCGATATTGCAAAGGAGTATGGGGTTTTCGTTGCGGTGGAGAATGTGGTGCTTTTTCTGCTATCCCGAATTTGCACCGCGCATGTTAGATGCATCAAAATCGGATGAACTGCGCTTCACCTTCGATATCAAGCAGGCCGCAAGAAGCGAGCATGCGGTATGGGAGTATGTTGATATGTTTGCATCGCTCGAACCGCATCGGCTGGTTAACTTGCATATTTGCGATTATGTTCGCGATGGGATGCGCGTGGGTGCAGCTTTGCCCGGCAAAGGGCAATGCGACTTTGAAAAGCTGGGTAAAGCACTTAGGAATATGAAATATGAGGGCCCGGCAATCCTTGAATTGTACAGTGATCTATATGAAAACGATGAAGAGTTTAGGGAGTGCTACGATTTTGTCAAGCGCACGGTTTGCCTCTAAGGGATGGGGCCTGTCGTGGTTGAGCGGAAGAGGTTTTATCTTTCGTAATATATAAAGATGCAGGAGGGTTATGTCAAATGAAAGAGTATCTAAACAAAGCATGGCAAGAGAGCATGCGAATCAAGGTGGACTTCAACAACATGATGGTGGACACACTCCCCGAAAGCGGTATCTCGCACGATGATATCGATGAACTTGCGCCGCAACTCATCAAAGCATACAAGGGGATGGAAGATAAGCGTATTAATATGAAATGGCGTGAGCTTCCTCATAACCAAGGCGAAATCGTTAAGGATATCAATGCTACAGCGGCTGATATCTCGGCGAATTTTGATAACTTTGTTGTGCTCGGCATAGGCGGAAGCGCGCTCGGCCCTCTGGCCGTACATCAGGCACTTCGCCATCTTCATTACAACGACCTTTCCAAGGAGAAGCGTGGCGGCCCTCGCCTCTTCGTCGAGGATAATGTTGATCCCGAGCGCATGGCTGCGCTTCTTGATGTTATCGACATCGAAAAGACGATGTTCAATGTCGTAACCAAGTCCGGCGGAACGAGTGAAACAATGAGCCAGCTACTCATCGTGGTTGACCTCATTAAAAAGAAGCTCGGCGAAGATGCGGTTAAAAAGCACATCATCGCAACTACCGATAAGGAGAAGGGGAATCTCATCAAGGTTGCGAAACAGTTGGACCTTAAAACCTACTATGTTCCCGATGGCGTTGGTGGACGCTTCAGCGAGCTTTGCCCCGTTGGCCTTTTGGCGGCGGCTGTTTGCGGCATCGACATCGAGGAATTGCTTGCAGGCGCGGCTTATATGGATGAATGGTGCAAGGAAGCGGACGTTTGGAAGAACCCTGCGTACATGCTCGCCACTCTTCAATATATTGCGATGGTTGGTAAGGGTTGCAATATCAGCGTACTTATGCCCTATGCGGACAGCCTCAAGTATATGGCGGATTGGTATGCACAGCTTTGGGCAGAATCCCTCGGTAAGCGCGTGAATAATGAAGGCGTTGAGGTATATGCGGGGCAAACCCCCGTTAAAGCCCTCGGCGTAACCGATCAGCACAGCCAAGTTCAGCTATATACCGAAGGCCCGTTTGATAAGGTTATTACTTTCCTCGGTGTAGATAAGTATCGTTGCGAGTTCCCCATCGCTGATGGCTTCTCAGACATCCCCGATGTGTCGTTCCTTTGCGGCCACACCATGAACGAGCTTATACAGGCAGAACAGCTCGCCACGGAATATGCCGTAATGAAGAGTGGGCACCTTTGCCACACAATCACTCTTCCCGAGGTGAATGCATTCACGGTCGGTCAGCTACTCTTCCTCTTTGAGGTGCAGACAGCTTTTGCAGGCGAACTTCTCGACATCAATGCATTTGACCAACCCGGCGTTGAAGAAGGTAAAAACGCAACATATGCGCTATTGGGCAAACCCGGCTTCGATGCAAAGAAGGCCGAGCTTGATGCAAGACCCAAGAAGCGCGATGACTACATGCTCTAAACCAATAATAAATATGCATTGTCGATGCTATCTAAATTAACCCCAACAATAAAACGAGCCGAGAAATCGGCTCGTTTTTGAGTTTTTACATATCCTTCATTAATACAAACCCGTCTACCGTGTCCTTAAGCATGTGAGACTGGCCGGACAACTCTTGGCTCGCCGCGGCACTCTCCTCTGCTGTAGCCGCGTTTATTTGAACAACCGTGGAAATCTGCTCCACCCCGATGTTGATCTGGCTTATATCGGCAACCTGGCCTTGTGAGTAGAGGGCTATATTATCAACAATTGCACCCATTTCACCGGCGGACTGCGTTGCGGTATTGATGGTTTTTACCGCGCCTGCGCAAATTTTGCTTCCGGCTTCAACGGCGGCAACGGTTTCCTCTATCAATGTTGCGGTATCCTTGGCCGACTGTGCGGATTTTGTGGCAAGGTTACGAACTTCGTCCGCAACAACGGCA
>CAYJPI010000258.1:0-4054 GCA_964372005.1 uncultured Oscillospiraceae bacterium
TACATGTGGAAATACCATACGGGGCTTACGTCAACGCATCCGTATGCATCGAATTGGTACGAATGGCCATTTACATTTAAGCCGATGTGGTACTACCTTAACGACTCTGCCCCTGTAGGCATGCTATCAACCATGAGTGCGTCCGGAAATCCTTTTGTATGGTGGGCGTGTTCCTTGGGTACGCTATTCTTGGCGGGGCAATTACTGATGAGGCGAGGTGAGTTGCACAGCGGCGTAACCATGGCTTTCGTGGGTGTGTGCGCGAATTTTATCCCATGGACACTCGTTCCGAGATGCACATTCATCTACCATTTTTTCGCAAGCGTCCCATTTATTGTTATTTGTGCAGTGTATGTGCTGTATGGCTATGAACAAAAGGATGAGCGGATGAGGTATATAAAATGGGTGTGGCTCGGTGCTGCGATATTGATGTTTATACTATTGTATCCCGGGCTAAGCGGGGTAAATATACCAACCGAATGGGGGGCAATATTAGCAAGACTGCCCGGAGGAGGGCTGATGTATGGAGCGTAAAAAACATAAGCACCCGATAGTGCAATTTTTGCAGTTTAACATCGTTGGAATTATCAACACCGGTGTGGACTTTGTGGCGTTTAATGTTTTGACGGCGCTTTTTTCGGTGTACTATGTCCCCGCGAAGGTAATATCATACACACTCGGCCTCTGTAACAGCTATATTTTGAACAGCAGATGGACATTTAAGGGGAATAATAAGCGTGATAAAAAACAAATACTATTGTTTGTTGCGGTGAATATCGTATCACTTTGCACATCGATTGCGGTGATGTGGATTTGCCGAGAATTACTGAATATTGCGAGTGACTTTTGGTGTAATGTTATCGCAACTCCGGCATCGCTTACGGTGAATTTTTTTGGAAATCGAAACTTTGTTTTCAAACAAAGAAATGCTGAGTAGGTGCTATATAGAAAATATTAAAATTAATGTAGAAATTTTCCGTACTTTGTGATACTATGAATATGAAAAGTATGGGAATTTCATGATAGAAGGTGATACGTTATGAAGCAGATACCGAATATTCTATCCGGACTAAGATTGATTATGATCGGAATATTTGTGTACTTTTTTGCGGCAGATAATTATGAAAACGCACTGATAGTATACGCTACTGCGGTGTTTACCGACATTTTAGACGGATTTTTGGCACGCAAATTCAACTGGATTACCAATGTTGGAAAGGTGCTCGATCCTCTTGCGGATAAACTGATGCTAATAACCGTACTGCTATGCTTTTATTTGGAAGGTTGGTTGCCGCTCTTCCTTTTCATCATCGTTGCTGCGAAGGAAACATTGATGATAGCAGGCGGAGCATTTCTTTGGAAAAAAAATATTGTGGTTTATTCAGATAAGTTCGGAAAAACCGTTACCATCCTTTTCAATCTAGGAATTGCCGCTACATTGTTTTCAAATTTCTGGGGATGGATTGAACCTTGGAACATGGTGATTTTGCTTGTCGCAGCCGCTGTAGCACTCGGGGCAATGGTGCATTATGCAAAAAAGAATGCCATATTGAAGAAAATTTCTTGTAAAAGCAAATCTGTTGTTGACAAATCACGCGATACTGTATAGAATTATCGTTGGTAACCTTGGAGGTATGTATGAAACTCAATGTGAGGCATGTTCCCTTGGGGGAAGTAAAGGAAGCAACGTTTTGTGAACGTTTTTCCGATCAGTCGTATTATGCGCAGGACATTCATTTTACCGATGATGTCAATGTGAGCGTGCGATACAGCTTCGATGGCGAGGCATACATAATAATGGGTGACATCACCGCGGCATACGAGCAAAGCTGTGCTCGTTGTGCGAATGCTTTTGTAAACAAGATTACGATTCCATTTAAGAATCGCTTTACAAAGGCCGGCGCCTTTAATGCCGACGAGGATAGTGCGGATGATGACGAGAGCTACAGTTTCACAGGCGAATCTATCGACATTGAAACTATGGTGCTCGATGAAATCTTCTTGCAGATTCCAATGGTGAGTACATGCAGTGATGACTGCAAAGGTTTGTGCCCGAATTGCGGATGCAATTGGAATAATTCGCAGTGCGATTGCGTGGGTGAAGAAGTGAGTGAAGGCGCGGATGAAAAGAGCGACAACCCTTTTTCCAAGCTCAGTCAACTGTTAGATAACGGTAAGGAGGTGTAAAAAATGGCGGTCCCTAAGAGAAAAACTTCTAAAGCGAGGCGTGATTCGAGAAGATCCAGTCACTGGAAACTCACGATGCCCGCGATTGTGGAATGCACAGAGTGCCATCAGCCCAAGTTGGCGCACAGGGTTTGCAAGAAGTGCGGCTATTACGATGGCAGACAGGTTATTAAGATGGATGCGAAGGATAGTGCAGCCAACGCCTAATGCCGGGTATCTAAAACTCGGGCGTATTTAGTTCGAGTGCATTTTTTGAGAAAAAGGCAGAGCGTTTGCTTATTAGTAACGCTCTCTTTTTGTTTTCTAAGGATTGTTCGGAAAGGGAATGCTATGTGGATTTCTGTCGATGTGTTCGGCGGCGATAATGCGCCGGATGCGATTTTACAAGGATGTATCGATGCGCTCAATGAGATTGAAGACATGAATCTCATCCTCTTTGGAAAAGAGGATATCATAAAAGCGTATTTTGAAAATAAAAACTATGATAACAAAAGAATAAGAATAGTGGACGCGCCTGAGGTAATAGACTGTCATGAACAGCCAACACTGGCAATCAAGCGCAAAAAGAACAGTTCGCTTGTACGTGCTCTTGAATGTGTGCGCGACGGTGAGGCGGCTTGCATGGTGTCGGCAGGGTCTACAGGTGCTGTGCTAACCGGGGCAACACTTATTGTAAGGCGTCTTAATGGTGTAAAACGCCCTGCGCTTGCGCCCATCCTCCCATCTGCGACGGGCTGTGTTTTGCTTATCGATTGCGGCGCCAATGTCGATTCCAAGCCCGAATTCTTACAGCAGTTTGCCATCATGGGCAGTGCCTACATGGAAAATGTAATTGGCATACAAAAACCGAGGGTCGCACTACTAAACAATGGCGCAGAAGCAGAAAAAGGGAATGCACTTACCAAAGAGACATATCCGCTATTGCTTGATGCCCCAATAAACTTTGTGGGCAACTGTGAAGCTCGCGACATTTTGTCGGGGGATATCGATGTGCTCGTTTGCGATGGCTTTGCCGGCAATATCGTTTTAAAACACACAGAGGGTATGGCGATGGTGCTTATGAAGATGCTCAAGGAAGAACTCATGTCGAGCACGCGCACAAAAATCGGTGCGGCTGTTGCGAAACCCGCATTTGCTAATTTCAAGAAAAAAATGGATTATACCGAGTATGGCGGCGCGCCGCTTTTGGGAATCAATGGCGGAATAATTAAGGCTCATGGTAGTTCCAATGCAAAGGCATTTAAGGCAGCACTAAAGCAAGCCGCGATGTACATACAAGGCGATGTAACATCAGCGATTGCCAAGGGAATAGATACCATGGAGGAAAAATCCTAATTGCATTGACATTCCATCGATTTTAACCTAAAATTGACAGTGGAATCTCATGCGGAATAAAAACGAATATTTAACATTTTTATCAATAGGGAGAGGAGATAAACATGAAATTAGACAAGGTGTGCGAGATTATCGGGAATCAACTCGGCGTTGACCCGGGTAGCATTACGAAAGACTCACGACTCATTGAGGATCTAAAGGCAGATTCGCTGGATGTGGTGGAGCTTATCATGGATCTTGAGCAGGAATTCGGGATAGAGATACCCGATGAGGAACTCCCCAAAGTGCGCACGGTAGGCGATATCGTAAGCTACGCAGAATCTCGCGAATAAGCGAAAAAACTGCCTGCATCTTTTCCGGTGCGGGCAGTTGTTATATTACTCATGTCGGTTAGTAAAATATAGAGCCGGAAGGATGTACAGATGGAGAATAGGCAAGCATTGCTCGATAGACTGCAAGAGGACTTGGGTTACACATTTAACGACATTTCACTACTTGAAACCGCACTTACGCATACATCATATGTAAAAGG
>CAYJPI010000259.1:0-4028 GCA_964372005.1 uncultured Oscillospiraceae bacterium
TCAAGCTCTTTTGCTATCGCTTCGATGCTTTCGGAATCCAGTCGAAGTACCGCCGCCATTACACCGGGGTTTTTCTTGCTCGCATCATGCATGAACTTTGCGCGTTCACACACGAGCATGAAAGCATCCTTAAAGCTCAATATCCCTGCATATGCCGCGGCAGCCAATTCACCTAGGGAGAACCCGGCCACAGCATCGGCATTTACTCCCGCTTCCTTCAAAGCCATCGCCGCCGCATAATCAACCGTGAATAAACATGGCTGGGTGTTGATGGTTTCGTTAAGTGCGGCCTTATGCTCCTCATCGAAGCATTGCGCGAGTGTGCCCGGCCTTAAACTCTCCGCCTCATCGAATACCTTCTTTGCGGCGGGTGATGTTTCATAAAGCGATTTACCCATCCCGGGTTTTTGCGCACCTTGCCCTGCAAATAATATGGCAGTACGAATCATGAAATCCTCCCCTATCCAATGCTGTCAAATTAAGAATTGACAGCAAGTAATAAGTAATAGTGAAAAGTGAATAAATGAATTTAGAAAACTGAGTTTTCTATTATCTTCATCCTGTCACGTTTCTTAAGTTGACAGCATCCTCCGCTATCCTACGATGCCCGATGTATCCGCGATTACCTTTTCGGCATGTGCAAACATATCTTCGATGATGGCCTTCGAGCTCTTCTCATCGCGTATCATGGATGCAATTTGTCCTGCCATAAGTCCACCGTCTACCACATCGCCTTCTTTAGCGGCCTTGCGCAAGGAACCTGCGCCAAACTCTCCGATCGCATCATCGGATATGCTCGGATCGTTCTCCATCTCGGCAAATGTGCGGCTGAACTTATTCTTCAGCGAGCGAACGGGATGGCCCGTTCTTTTGCCGGTAACGATGGTATCAATATCCTTCGCCTTTAGTATCTTATCCTTATAATTTTGATGTACCGTGCATTCGGTAGCGGTAAGGAAGCGTGTTCCACACTGCACACCTACAGCACCGAGGGCAAATGCCGCCGCGATTCCGCGTCCATCAGCGATACCGCCTGCCGCGATTACCGGTATTTTTACCGCATCAACTACCTGGGGAACAAGCGTCATTGTAGTTAAATCGCCAACATGGCCGCCACTTTCTCCGCCTTCGGCTACCACCGCAGTAGCTCCCATGCGTTCGCACATACGTGCAATCGCTGTTGACGGGACAACGGGAATAACCTTTGCGCCGGCTTCGAGCCAATCCTTGATGTACTTAGACGGCATACCTGCACCGGTAACAACAACCGGAACCTTCTTTTCTATGATAACTTGCGCAACTTCATCGGCAAATGGGCTCATCAGCATAACATTAACACCGAAAGTCGTGCTTTCATCATTAAGAAGAGTGCGACATTCATCAATTTGATCGCGAAGAAAATCGGCATTTGCATTCATCGCGGAAATAAGTCCAAGGCCGCCGGCATTTGAAACGGCGGCCGCAAGTGATGCATCCGAAATCCACGCCATGCCGCCTTGAAAGATGGGGTATTTAATCCCCAACATCTCACAAATCGGGCTTTTAATCATTATTTTTTCTCCTCGATAAGGCTTACGAGATCGCCTACGGTTTTGAGGCTTTCGTTCATTTCGATTTCAATTTCGAACGCATCCTCAAGGCTCATAACAACCTCTACAGTATCGAGAGAATCGAAACCGAGGGAAGCAAATGTCGCATCAGCACTGATTGTGCTTGCATCGATATCCTTGTACTCTGCCAAAATTTCCGCTACTTTTTCCAAAACCATTTTCATGTCCTCCAAAATATAATATTATTTGTTTTTATCGCTTCGGCTCGTAGCCGTTGCAAACATAAATTACTGCCATGTAAACATACATGCTCCGGTTACCAAACCTGCACCGAAAGCGCTCATAGCTATCCTTTGTCCCTTTTTAAGCTTCCCTGCCTTATTTAGCTCATCCAGTAAAAGCGGAATGCTCGCTGACGATGTGTTTCCATATTTATCGCCATTGTATGGGAATTTCTCCTTAGGTTGTTTCAATCTCATCCTTACCGCATCTACTATACGGTAATTCGCCTGGTGCAAGATAAACCAATCAACATCATCTATACCAATTTCACTTTTTTCGCATAATGATTTTATGCCGGACGTTGCCGCTTGCACAGCAAATTTATATACCTCTTGTCCATTCATATAAATCCCTTTATGCTCGCGATCAGTTTTTTCAAACGGACAGTTGCCGGGGCTATTATATGCATTTAAGAACTCGGTATTTGAGTTGGTTGTCATCTCAAATAGGAACTCACCTTCCATCGGCCCTACGACAGCCGCTGCCGCGGCATCTCCGAACAGAACGCATGTTGACCTATCGGTCCAATCCACAATGCGGGAATTTTCTTCTGCGCTTATTACAAGTATTCGCGCATAACGCCCTCTTGCAAGGTAAGCATCCGCAGCTTCAAGCGCATATATGAATCCTGCACAAGCCCCATTCAAATCCAAACATGGGCAAGTTGCACCAATCATACCTTGAATAACACATGATAGCGCGGGTGTCATATATTTGTTATAAAGGTTTGAGCAGAGTATAAGATCAAGATCTTCGGCTTTGATCTTTGCATCATCCATTGCATTTTGTGCGGCGCGTGCAACAATTTCTTCAAAGTTGCCTTCATGTATACGCCTTTCAACGATGCCGGTTCTGCTCCTTATCCATTCATCCGATGTATCCAAAAATGTAGCGATATCATCGTTTTTAACCACCAAATCCGGCACAGCGGAACCCGTTCCCAAAATCCTCATTGGCGAATACCTTCCTTCGTAAAGTCATCCTTATATTTTTCGATTTGTTCAAGCAGGAAATCGTCCATGTTTTTCAAAGTTTTCAAAAGAGTCGATCTCTCCTCCGTATCAATGTTTTTCAAAAACGAACGAACCATTCGTTCATGGAAGTAGCGATGCATAGAGTTAACTCGCTCACCTTTTCTTGTTAGAGTCACCATCACAACGCGTGCATCCTTAGCGCTTCTGATTTTTTCAACAAATCCTTTTTTTTCGAGACGTTTTATCGCCACAGTCATGCTTGGTAACGTAACCTGCCGTGCTTGCGCAATATCGCTTATCGAGCATGCGCCATCCGCTGACTTCCATACTGCTTCGATTATGTGCATCTCACTTATTGACAGGTCTTGCCCGCTTTTATCAAGCATTTGCGTTTCAACGCGCACTACACTATCGTATATGCTAACGATCACGTCGTTCAGTGATTGGGAATACGCGTCTAACATGGCAATCTCCTTTTCATTAGTTTGACTAATTAACCTGTTATATTTTAATATGCTTCCATTTTTTTGTCAAGTATGTGCTTGTATTTTTGAAAGAAGTACATAATTACTTCAAGATTCATTATTCTCGCTTTGTCAACATCGCTCAAAAAAACAGTTTGCTTTCAAGAAAAATTGTGCTATAATTTGCATGCAAGCATCACCTGATCAATTGTAAGTAGATTGCTCTGATGCACCATATGCGCTCGTAGCTCAGCTGGATAGAGTATCAGACTCCGACTCTGAGGGTCTCGCGTTCGAATCGCGACGGGCGCGCCAGTCTTGCGGGGGAAAAAAGATGTAACCGCAAAAAAACCCAGACGTTGTCTGGGTTTTTTGCATCTCGAAAGAGCGATTTCTCTTGTTCACGGCGTGAACGTGACCATGAGTGAAAATGGGAGATTTTAACATATACGCCACGCTCTCTAACATGTATTAGCACTATCTCGCATCTAATGGGTGCGAGTTTTTGATTTCATCGAGCACTGAAGGACGTTCGTGAGCAACTTCCCACACGTTCTTACACTGTTCTTTATTAAATAGTTTCAAAATTTTTGAAACTGCTATGGGAAACAGTATCTGCTAATTCTCATGCACGAAACTGATTATATGAGAATTAGCATTATAATATATTTTCAACGACAAACAACATAATAGAATCAACCTCAAGGGCACTTTGCGTAACCACGCGAAGTGCCCTTTTGCATTTCAAAACAAAGGAG
>CAYJPI010000260.1:0-3648 GCA_964372005.1 uncultured Oscillospiraceae bacterium
TGCGTTCTTACCACTTCTATGCCTGTAAACAGTTCGGCCTCGTCATCGCCATTCATCAATCCATCTATCGTATAGTCAAATAGAGGATCATCCTCACCGAACACTTTGGTGTAGTTCTGCTTTGGATAAATCTCGAGCGTGGCTTGAGTTATCGTTAGGCTTACGCGAACTTTGTACACAGGCAAACCGCTATCTCTATTTTGAACGATGCATGTGAATGTGGTTTTTCCTACGTTCGGGCCGCTGTAGTATCCGGTAGTACTTGGGTTGCCTAAACCACCTGAGACATCTCGCACACTGAAACTATGCTCGGAAAGAAACTGCTCGAAGCTACTATATCGATCCGCCTCGATTTCCTTAATCGAATTGTTCCACAGCTCTTCGTACGTGTATGTGAGCGTTTCCCCGTCGTATACTTTCACCTTTTCGTCCGTAAGCTCTATGGGCGGAATTTCCTCTACAACAGCTACGAAGGTTATGTATTCGTTAACATTTGGATTCTCGGAAACATAAGCTTCGTAGCTCATGCCCGTAGCGCCACCTTCTTCAAGAACGTACCAGCCGATGAAATTGTAGCCCTCGCCCGTCGCATCTTCAATGTGCCAACTTTCGGGAGGTAGGGGCATTGTTTCCCCATCGTAAAGCGTTTGTTTTTTTAATGTGGTTCCATCGTATTGCGAGCCATCTAAGATAGGCTCCTTAAACTCAATGCTGTATCTCGGCCTATCATAGATAAGCATACCGTCAATGTGGAATTGCTCAGAAAATAATCCCGTACCCTCATTCGTCGTAGGCGTGGGCTGTGCGTATATAAGCTTGTACCATTGCACGGAAAACCAGTCAATCACGCCATTATCCTCGAGATCCTTCATCACATCATCATGGTAAAAATAATCCTCGAGATAACCATCGGCTTCCATCTTTAATAGAAGCTCCTTCATAGCCTGCGTTCCTGCGCTATATGCATCCGCGGCATTTTCGCTCTCCCCATCCGCATTTCTTCCCGTTACGATATAGTCCTCCACGGTTTTCCCCGGCGATGTGTCCGCCCAACCATCAAACTGCACAGCTCCCCTACCCGATGCATCATTTAGCTTATATGGCCAAATTCCTGTATCGCTGTCGTAATCATATCCCAAAAATTGGCCATTGTATGCATCCAAAAATGCGATGTTCGAGAAAGTCGCATACCCCACTTTGTTGTAAAATTCACCGGCACTCAAATGCGAGTACGGAGTATTTCGATCAATCTTAGTAGGGAGTTGCGGAATCATAAGATGCAATGATGCCCTCGTAACCGACGATGCATCGATACTCATCACCGTGGCAAAGGTGGGATAAAGCACGATCGTTTTATCATCGCCAAAAGCTTCCGCCCCAATCACCGAGCCGACCTTGTATGCGAAATCGGGCAGTGTAACGCCCACAGAAGTGGGATTTTCGTCCCATCCACTAAAACCATAGCCCGGCCCGGGGAGCAAGCTGTCAAAGGTTTCGCCTAAATCATTCGTCCAAAAATACAAGCCATCCTCTTTGTTGATGGCCTCAAAATCCATTATTTCGTATCCTTCGTCGGCTTGTGCTTGTGTCAGGTTAACTTCATACCTAAGGCGATTATTCGTTCCATCCGAATATCTATAGTAGATAATTTTGTAAGGCGTGTCCTCTCCCTTTTCTTGTGCGGTACTTGCTTCAGGGCTTTGCCCATCCACCACGGCCGGTTTGGGTGTTGCCGGCGTTACAGTCGTTTGAGGTGTCGGCGTCGCGCTTACATAAGGTGTTGCGGTAGGCACATTCTCGCTCGGCACGGGCGTCGTCGGCGCTATGCTAGGCTCTGGCGCTGTAGGCAAGGGCGTAATAACCGGGGGATTCGCCTCAGCCTGCGGCGATGTAGCCGGCGGCACCAAGGTGACGGGCAATATAAACGGCGAGATATAGGATGAACTCGCTTCAACTCCGATATTATCTGCGCACATCTTTATTTCATAACAAAACATAGAGCATACTAAGATGCACATGATCATCGCCAACAATGCCTTAAGTCTGCGGCGCATTTTTCCTTCACGAAATGGCATAAACATTCTCCCATAAACAAATTTTGTAGCGGTTTTAGATTGCGTATTGGGTCGCCACATCTATATTTTGTCTAAAAGTAGAATGTTTACATTAGTGTAATTTTGGGATTTTGTATTTTTTGTGTTGATATCCAAAAAGCCCTTTCCATATTTTATGGAAAGGGCTTAATAAGTAATGATTAAGTTTTACTGGGCGATTGCCTCCTCAGCATAAACGCTAACCTGCTTGCGCTTGTTGTGCTTTGTTTCAAAGCGTACAACACCGCTTACGAGTGCAAAGAGAGTATCATCCTTGCCTCTGCCGACGTTCGTGCCGGGATGGAAATGCGTACCCCTCTGGCGTACGAGAATGTTGCCTGCCAAAACGAACTGACCGTCCGCGCGCTTGGGTCCAAGACGCTTCGACTCACTGTCACGGCCGTTTCTTGAGCTACCAACACCCTTCTTATGTGCAAAAAGCTGCAAATTCATCATCATCGTGTTACACCTCCCTTTCTAAGATTTCGAGGTATTCTTGTCCGTAAGATTCCTGTATCGCGCGCAATCCAAGTAACATCGTTGAGAGTATGATGTTCGCCTCATATAGGCGTTCCTCGTTCTCTTCGAGCACCATGTGGATGCCGCTCTCTTCGTCTATCTTGAGTGCTACATTGAGTCCTAAATGTTCGGTAATACCCATCACCGCGGTTTGCGCAATGGCGGATACGCCGCTACACAGAATGTCGGAACCATGTTCGCCATACTCGGCGTGGCCTTCCATGCGGAAGCCTACAATGTTCCCCTTTTCTTTCAGGATTTCAAGTGCAATCATCGTTAATTACCCAATCTTGGTGATTTCAACCTTGGTGTAGGGCTGACGATGGCCCTGCTTCTTGCGATAATCTTTCTTGGGCTTGTAGTGGAAAACAACCACTTTCTTGCCCTTACCGTGCTCAACAACCTTCGCTTCTGCCTTAACGCCATCAACGATGGGTGTGCCGACTTTAACGCCGGACTCGTCGCTCACGAGCATAACATCAAAGGATACTGCATCGCCGACTTCCGCTACAATCTTTTCGATCATTACTTCATCGCCAACCTGCACCTTGTACTGCTTGCCGCCTGTTTGAATAACTGCATACATATTTGCTACCTCCTCTTCCCTATCTCGCCCAAGCTCGGCCCATATCCCCGAAATATCACGGAAAATATGCGTTTTTTACCGTCATGGCGCGGCTCACCCGAAGATTCTATCATAAAGATAGTGTAAAGTCAATCGAAATTGGCTTCATTTCAGGCATATATCGCTATGCCATCACATATGAAAAACACATGTGATGGCCGAGTGATTAAATTAGAACTTGAGCGAATTGAACTTAACGCCCGGGCCCATGGTGCTTGCGAGAACTACACTCTTGATGTAGGTACCCTTTGCAGCAGCGGGCTTTGCCTTGATGATAGCTTCCATGAGGGTATTGAGGTTCTCTTCAAGCTTTTCAGCGCCGAAGGAGGCCTTACCCACGGGGCAGTGAACGATGTTGGTCTTATCAAGACGATACTCAACCTTACCGCTCTTAATCTCGGCAACGGCCTT
>CAYJPI010000260.1:3658-4026 GCA_964372005.1 uncultured Oscillospiraceae bacterium
CATCCATGGTTACTGTGCCGCTCTTGGGGTTAGGCATGAGGCCCTTAGGACCGAGTACACGACCGATGCGGCCGACAACGCCCATCATGTCAGGGGTCGCTACGCAAACATCGAAATCGAACCAGTTCTCGGTCTGGATCTTCTTTACGAGATCCTCATCGCCAACGTAATCCGCTCCGGCTTCCTGTGCTTCGCGAGCCTTATCGGCCTTTGCGAATACGAGAACCTTGAGCTTCTTACCCGTTCCGTGCGGAAGAACTACCGCGCCACGAACCTGCTGGTCAGCGTGACGGGAGTCAACACCGAGGCGCACATGCACTTCGATGGTCTCGTCGAACTTCGCTTTTGCGGTGCTCAATACGAGATCA
>CAYJPI010000261.1:0-4020 GCA_964372005.1 uncultured Oscillospiraceae bacterium
GCGCTCGAATCTTCCATCGCAAACACAAGCCATCCAAGCCAACAGGCCATACAAAAGAGGACGGCCAACGCCGTCCCCTGCAAAAACTTCTTCATTTTCCTCTCCTTATTGCGGTCTCGCATAGAATAAAATCTTCCAGTTCGATGTTTCCCAGATGTCGCGCAGGACGGAATGTCCCTTCGATGAGCTTGCGTCAACGACCTTGCCGCCGCCGACATACACGCCAACATGATGCACCTCGTTCCACCGTCCGCAGTCGCAGTTGAGCTTCGACCAGAATACCAAGTCGCCGGGTTGTAGCTGTGATGCGCTCACGGTGTAGCCGTTGTCATAGCAGAATTTGGCTTGATCCACGGACGTTCGCGGCAAACTTACGCCCACCTGCGCGTATGCGTGGCGGCTTAACTCGCTGCAATCCATGACCGAGTATGGTATTCCGACCTTGTCGAGTGCGGCTTGCGCGATCGCCGCGCCGTTCGTGCCGACGGGCAAATTCGTCTCGATGTTCGCAACGTCCGCCGCGGTCAGGCCGCCGAAAACATCGACATCGATGAGCGATGCAAACAGGCCATAAAACTCGGGCGACATCATCTCTTCGAGTAGCTCGCGCCGCTCCGTATCGAAGCCGTACAGGTCCGCACCCTCGGTGTAATCCATACTGTCAATCTCAATTGTGATAATCAATGTGACGGTGGTTTCGGTGGTCGTGCCGCCCTCGCCATCGGGGACGTTGCGCGTGTCGGTTTCGGTCTCGGTATGGAAGTTGGCAGGGTTCATATCGAAGAAGGTATCTCGCAAAATCGCCTGTTTCTCTGGTGTTATGGTGAGAACTTCATCGCCGTTCGCATCGTCCATCGTGGTCATGACCGCGTAGACCGCGAGCACGTCAGCCCAGTTGTTCGTGATGTTGCTGTCGCCGTCAAAATGCCCTGCATACTCGATGCGCACCGCGTCATAATCGCCATTGCTAAGGCGGTCAATCTCGGCTTGGAGCATCGCGTTGTACTCATTTTGGACGGTTGATACGGCCAACTTCATCGCCCCGGGATCAGCGTCATCAGAGAAAAAAACGCCAAACGCGCTACCCAAAAGCATGGCCACCGCCGCGACAGCCACGATAATCACGACCACGACCCAACCGCCGGCCGCGATCGCCGCGATGAGCGCCTTGACGAGCGCCGCCGTGACCTTTGTCGCAATTTTTGCCGCCGCGACAGCTGCTTTTGCCGCCACTTTCGCCGCAAGCACGGCGGTTTTTGCGGCGCGAATCGATGCGTGTGCGGCCACCTTCGCGCCCTTGACGGTCGTCCGCGCGGTCGTGATGCTTGCTCGCCCTACAGTTCGCGCGGTTTTCACCGTCTTGATAGTCCCCTTCACCGCCTGTTTCGGTGCGCGAGAAATCCCACGCGCCGCCTTGATTGAGCGGCGAATTGACTTTGCTGTGTTCTTTTTTGAACGTAATTCAGAAGGCTTGTTTAATGTGATTGCTTTGTTGATTGGGGTGTGTAGCTCTTTCTGATGAGTATGATTCGTGCTTGTTGGCGATGGCCGCGCCCAAGGCTCCACCTTTGGGGGAGCTGTCGGCGAAGCCGACTGAGGGGTTCGCTCGGCGCGCCCAACATCTGCGCCACTCCTGCCGTTTCGCCGCATCTCTGCTACCTGTCGCACCGCCAACTTTGCGCCTGACACAGCGACATCAACGGCGATGTGTGCGCTGTCGCTCGCAATCTCGCCTGAGCGATCAATGGCGTAATCGCGGTCGGTTTGGGCGGTGGGTTGGCCTTGTTCCTGAGCTCGCGCTTTGGCTCGATCAACCGCTCGCCGTATTCCGAGTGATGTTCGGATCGTTTTGTTTAAGGTGCGCGGTTTTATGTTGGTGGGCTTCGTTTTGATTGTTTTGTATATGGGGATCAACTCCTTTGCTGTAGTTTTTGGGGCGCGAAAAAGCCGACCGTTGGAGCGGTCGGCTGTATTCAACATTTTATATCATTGGTTATTTGTAAAATATAAATTTCAATAAAATACAATGATTACATATACACTCCTTTAATTGTGTCGTATTTATCCATGCCAAGTGGGATTTGAGGATGAATGTGAAATACATGTGCCTGAAAATATTCATGATACTCGGGAATTTTCATGTTATCTTCAAGCACGTCTTCTCCCACCTGTTCTGAGCACTGCTCAATAAAAACCTCTATCTTTTGGGTGAAGGCATACCCAATTATGTTTTGATATATTATTTCAACATCTATTGTTGCGTTATTATCTTTTGCTTTCAAGTTTATTGGGATATTGAGATAATTATTAGGCATGCAACAAAATGTTGGGCGATGTTTTTTATGAGGTATATCATCGCCAAACCACCACGGTTCAATAATTAAGTTATTTGCTATGCCATCCCCAATATTAATAACTTTAATGTAAGCATATTGTTCTTTGGTAAATTTACATGAAAAACCATTTTGATTAGACCGCCATAGCCCGGCCTCTTGTTTTGAAAATGACACTTCGTGGATATAGAAAAATGGTCTCTTTATATTTGATTTTTCTTTATCTGCAGAGTCCTTTCTAATTCTATTATTCTGAAGCAGAGTAACAATGCCTAAATATATTGCTCCAACCCCACTTAATGCACTTCCAAAATATAAAAGAAAATCCTCAGCATCCCAATCAACCGACATCCAATCAAATATAGATGTTGATTTATAGGCCCAGTTAATAAATGAGGGTATGACTATGAATACTAAAATGATCGCAGGAAATAGAATCAGAGCAAATTTCATATATTTTTTCATAATTTTCTCCCATTAATTTTGAACTACTACAATAGACTTTACCATGTTTTCAATGGATTGTCCATCCAAAACAACACTTGCAACCATCCGCAAACTATGCTAACATCACAAAAACTTATGGAGGTGGCCGCCATGCGCACGGTATGCTTAATCGTATTTTCGATCGTAAAACTCACGCTTTTCCTATTCATCACGGTATTCCTATTTCTCATACGCGTTGCGCTTGGCGACCGGTAAAAAAGGAGGAAACACCATGAAAAAACTACTCACCCTATCCCTGTCCGCGATGCTTTTCGCATCCACTTGCATCTCTGCACAAGCGTCATATTTCATCATCGAGAGCCACGACAACACACCGACCATGCGCATCGAGTACGAGCGCACCCCGTCAGTCGAGGTGACGATCCCGGCTTACACACCCGCACCCGAATCGACTCCAAAACCGACCGACACACCCAAGCCGGAAACCACGCCATCACCCAAGCCCTCCGAGGTCACGGGCGATTATGAGCGCGGCACGGTTTATGGGCCGAACCTTTCCACGAAGGAGCTCAAGCAGTTGCGCGAGAAGGTCGGCGAGATTGTCGCGGTGCACATCGAGGAGGGCATGACGGAGGAAGAGAAGGTCATCGTGCTCGTGAATTATGTGTATGATCACTGCTCGTATGCGCCCGATTGGTCGAAGAATAGAGCGAATACGGCATGGGGCGCGCTCGTGTACGGCGAGGCACAGTGTAGCGGTTACGCTCGCGCGATGGTCGCGTTATTTGACGCGGTTGGCATCGAAAGTCGGTATGTTCACGCTGCCAAGGATGATCCTGTAAATCCATCCCATCAATGGAACTTGCTAAAATTAGGCGATGTGTGGTATCATATGGATGTACAGATGGTCGATAGCAGTAACTTTACAGAAACCAAGCCCATATTTTTGATGGGTAGCCATTTGAAATACGATGAATCCACCTTTCCCGATGTGCTCGGGCAGGATTTAAGGTTACAATAGGGAAATAAAGGGACAATAAGGGATGCTCGTAAGGGCATCCCTTATTGCATATTCATGCAGATATCACGCGAAATTTTCATTCGGTTTGGTCGTCAATAACCGATACATTTTCGTCTGCATCGGGAACGAATCCTCGAACGGAACGATGCTCGCGCCGCACTTGATCAGCCCATGTCCGCACGGAACATTCGTGATGTACGACAGTTGATTTTCGGAGAT
>CAYJPI010000262.1:0-3952 GCA_964372005.1 uncultured Oscillospiraceae bacterium
GAAAACTTTTTAAGAAACGGACTTCAAAGGGAAATACCGCAATTTGTTAATGATTACTTCCAAAGCATAGGCGAAGGGGAATTGAAGTCGTTGCTGTTTAGGCAATACATCACCATGGATATATATTTTGCCGTTCTTTCTTTTTTGGAAAACATAGGACAATCGAAAACGATATTCCTCGATACGCATACGAATTTGGCAGATGTACACAAAAGCTGTGATACTCCCGATAAAATGAAGCAATATATTGAAGAAATATTGATAGCCGCAATTATGCGACGAGATGCACAATTTGAGAAGAGAAATGCGTCCGTGATTGCGGATGCAAAACGCTTTATGAAGGAGAACTTTCACAAAGATGATATATCGCTTCAACAGGTCGCAAGCGAGGTAAATGTGAGTCAGAGCTATTTTTCGACCGTGTTCAGGCAAGAGGAGGGGATAACCTTTATCGAATGTCTCACGCAGTATCGAATGGATAAGGCCAAGGAACTTTTAAGATGCAGTGCAAAGAAGGTTTCCGAGATAGGTTATGAAGTGGGGTATAAGGATTCTCATTACTTTAGCTATCTTTTCAAAAAGGTGGTTGGACAAACTCCCAAGGAATATCGAATGGAGGATAAGAAATGAAGCCTTCTTTGAAAAACAAACTTAGAAATATCCGTTTACTCCTTCTTATCCCTATGATCTTGGCAGTGGTAATCGTATATGCAGGAAATCAATATAATAATGACGAATATCGAAAAATAATACAAAACCTCAATATTGCAACAGAGTTTAATGTGGATTTCCGTGCAAATATAGATGCGAAGATGTACCAAATAGTTATTGGTTCGGCCACATTTGAAGCGCTCGACCCTATGGCGGATATTGAAAGTGCAAAGGAACTTGTACACGAGCTCGGGCTTCGTTCAAGCGCAGAGGAAAACAAGAAGGTTATAGCAGGCGTTGAGATACTAATCGGAATACTCGAACAGCGCATTAACGACATACGCGAAACATATCCATATGCGAGTTTATATGATCAAAACATCGAAAGCTTAAATATCAATATATACATGCTCACAGAGCTTATTGACGAAACATTGGGAGACTACATTCGCAATGAAGCAAAGAATCTCGAAAATTTGCGCGTTCATCTTGAAAACCGCTTGAATCTTCTGTTCTTCGGTGTTGTACTCGCGATGGTGTCGATTTTCCTCATACAATGGTTGTTCATAAACCGACTGTTTAGGAGAATGGCCACGCCGATAAACAATCTTTGCGAGATGACAAAGAAAGTGGGCGAGGGCAACTTCGACATTGTCACGCCCGAGTGCTCGATAGCTGAAATGCAGTTTTTGAGCGACAGGTTCGGTGCCATGGTTGGGCGCATACAAACCCTTATTAATGATGTCAGAAGAGAACAATCCCGCTTGCATGATGCTGAACTTCGCCTCTTGCAAGCGCAGATAAACCCACATTTTTTATACAATACATTCGGAACGATAATTCGCCTTATCGAAAACGATAGGCAGGAAGATGCAATTCAAGCTGTCACTTCGCTCTCATCGTTCTTTAGAACCATGCTAAGCCACGGGCACGATGAAATCACCGTTGCGGAAGAGAAGAAACATATAGAAAGCTATCTCGAAATACAGCAGATAAGATATCAAGATGTGATGAGATACGAATTAGACATCGATCCGGCTATTGAAAAGGACGGGATAATGAAATTGAGCCTACAACCGCTCGTTGAAAATGCACTATATCATGGATTGAAGAACAAGCGTGAGCAGGGGAAGATATATATCAAGGGGCGCAAAAACGAGGATAGAATAAAATTCAGCGTATCCGATACGGGCATAGGAATGACGAACGAGCAACTTGAAAAGCTAAATAATGCGGTGTTTAGGAGCAAGAAAGACCGCACTGATGGGGGCTTCGGCCTTTGGAATGTAGAAGAGCGCATACGCTTGCGCTTCGGGGAGGGCTATGGGCTGAAATTTGAGAGCGAATACGGAAAGGGAACAAAAGTGACACTCGAAATACCGGCACAGGAAAAAAACACAACTTCAGCGAAAGAAAATTAACTTTTTATGCGAATGCATGAAACACGGGAAATAATTCAACTTAATTCAAAATTTAGTCAATTGATAGTATTTGTTTTATGGTGTACTCTGTAACCATCCCACAAAAACAAGGAGGACACCCCAAATGAAGAAACTTTTTGCCCTACTAATGGTCGTATGCATGATGAGCGCCGTATTCGTCGGTTGCACAACCGACCCTGCCGCAGCACCGGCTGCGGAAGCACCTGCTGCAGAAGCTCCGGCAGCCGAAGCCCCGGCTGAAGAAGCACCCGCCGAAGAAGCTCCTGCTGAAGCAGGCGATGACCTCATCGTGGTCGGTTATGCACAGGTCGGTGCGGAATCCGATTGGCGCATGGCTAATACCGAATCCTTCAAGAGCACCTTCGTCGAAGAAAATGGTTACGAACTCATCTTCGTTGACGGACAGCAGAAGCAAGAAAACCAAATCAAAGCGATCCGCGATTTCATCCAACAGGGCGTTGATTACATCGTACTCGCACCCGTGGTTGAAACAGGCTGGGAAACCGTTCTTGGTGAAGCAAAGCAAGCAGGCATCCCCGTTATCCTTTCCGACCGTTTGGTTGACGTTTCCGATGATTCGCTCTTCACCTGCTGGGTTGGCGGTAACTTCATAAAAGAAGGCGAAGATGCAGGCAAATGGCTTGAAAGCTATCTCGAAGCCGAAGGCCGCACAGGCGAAGAACTCAACATGGTAACCTTGCAGGGTACTATCGGTGCATCCGCGCAGGTTGGCAGAACCGATGGCTTTGCTAACATACTCGCAAACCACCCCGAATGGACTATGCTCGAGCTTCAAACAGGTGAATTCACACAGACCAAGGGCCAGGAGGTTATGGAATCCTTCTTGAAGAAGTACGATGACATCGACGTGGTTATTTGCGAGAACGACAACATGGCTTTCGGTGCTGTTGACGCTATCAAGGCCGCCGGCCTCACCTGCGGACCCGAGGGCGACATAATCATCATCGGCTTCGATGCTGTTAAAGCGGCTTTCGATTCCATGATCGCAGGCGATATGAACGTTTCCGTTGAATGCAACCCCCTCCACGGGCCTCGCGTTGCAGAGATCATTCAGCAGCTCGAAGCAGGCGAAACACCCGAGAAGATCGCATACGTTGATGAGGGCGTGTTCCCCGCCGAAACAGCTGCAGAGCTTCTTCCGACCCGTATGTATTAAGAAACAGCATATATAGCAAATAGCAAAAAGGGGAGCCATATATGTGGTTCCCCTTTTATCTCTAGATAGTGTCGTCATGAGTTGAGCCGAGCGGATTTTGAGATGTTTTATTGTCAGGCAAGGCGGAAAAATGACGCACTCCCAGAGGGAATGCTAATTTTGACAACGAAGCATGGCGGAAAAACAGCCAAAATGCGCCGTGCGAACAATCGTGACGACACTATCAAAGGAAGGTGATGATACATGGAACAAAACACAGTGTTAACCATGCGCAATATAAGCAAGAACTTCCCGGGCGTTAAGGCTCTTTCAAATGTTGATTTCACGCTGTACAAGGGCGAGATTCACGCACTCATGGGTGAAAATGGTGCAGGGAAATCTACACTCATAAAGGTGCTTACGGGTGTCGAGGCGTTCGAGAGCGGCGATATTCGTATAGAGGGGCATGATGGTAGCATAATCAATCGTTCGCCACAGGAAGCGCAGAAGAACGGCATAAGCACGGTGTACCAGGAGGTCAATCTCTGCCCGAACCTTTCGGTCGCGGAGAATTTGTTCGTCGGCCGCGCACCGAGAAAATTCGGTGGCGTGGACTGGAACACCATGAACAAGAATGCTAAGAAAATACTCGCTGATTTTAACATCAACATCGAGTGCGACCGCAGCGGCGGCTACACCTACT
>CAYJPI010000263.1:0-2041 GCA_964372005.1 uncultured Oscillospiraceae bacterium
CTCGCGGTTTGCAAGCAGGTGATTGAGCGCGGTGGTATAGGCAAAGGCGGCGTAGTTGCCGATTGGAGCATTCAGGTTTTGCGTGCGCAGGAAGGATTCGAAGGCAGGGGCATTGAAGCTCACAAGAGCAGCTCCTACTGCTTGCGCCCCTGATACGCCGCGTATTGCGGGATGAATAGAAGGAATAGTTGCAACTTTACCGCTCACCAAGCACGGCATGGTTATATCGCTTGTTTTGCCATCGTAGTATCGTTGCCAAGCATCACATACTTCGGGATATTCCGTTGCCGATTTCATGTTGTAATACAATAGAATATTGCTCCCTCCGATTAAATCCTCCCATGAAGATAATAGAACGGGATGCGAAGAGGACTTGCCTAAATCCCATGTATCGAAGAATCGCTTAAATGCCTTAGCAGCAGGCGAATCAATACCCTCCATAACCATATTATGCAAATCTGCACATGCTTGAAAGCATTGTGCCGTTCTTAGCGGCTTTCCCTTGTTGTCAACTCCCAGCATATAGCTACTGTTATCACAAAGAAAATTCGACAGTATGTTGACAGCACGCTTCTCCGGCATGGGCACTTGCATACTCCTCGGCATGAGGGCTGTCTTCTTTCCCACTTGCTGTTCCGTTTTCAGTGAGAGTAGCGCGATGACCTCTCCCTCATCATTCACTTCAAGCCCATAACTCACGCGCGCAAGCCCCCATCCGGGCTTTGCAATTTTCCCTTGTCCGGCTAATGTTTCGTAGTACGATGTCAGTGCTTGGAGTATCATTTCTTCACCTCCTCGCTACTATGTGCAGGCACGCACAGCACGCCTTTATTGAGTGATGCATGGAAGAATTGCGGGCGAATATCCGCGGGGTCGGTGTAGTCCATGTCGTATAGCATATATCCGAGATCGCGCGTTTCGTCGATGGCTTGTACATGCTCGCTCGGCCAAGCACGGAATTTTGCCGCAAACTCCCTCGTGCCGAAATACGGTTGATGATAGCACTGTCCTTTTTCGAGGCGGCGGCGCATCATATCCGTGAATTTTCCCGGGTTATCCGATGGATTCGCCTTGTTTGTCATGTCAAAATGCGCTTCAATGACATAATGAACATCTTGTAATACCATGGCGGCGCGCTGTTGAATGTCCTCCTTGGCGTTGATATAGAGTTTCTTTGCGCCTCCTTGCATGGCGCTTTTTAAGTCGCTCGCAAGAATCTTGCTCTTCACCTCGTTCCTTCGGATATTCGTGAATTTGATCGGGGATAAAACATGAATTTTGTCGATTCTCCAGGTAAGTCCCGGGTGCCAGAAAATCGCTTCGAGTATCCCTCTTGCGGCAGATGGTGTCATCACATCATAGCTCACGCGCTCCACCTTGAGTTCCGGCCTTGAAAAACAAGCGTATTCTCCAAAGACCTCCACTTTCACAGCCATATCATCACTCCTTTCACATTTATATACTATTTCATATTGAAAGTGCTTTCAAAGTTATTGAAACCAATAAGGAAAATAGTATCAGCTAATTTACATGTATGTAATTGTTTTAATGTGAATTAGCTATATAAATAGTCCTGCGCCCATCTCCACATCCATGCTTAACCCGGTCGCACCGTCGTATGCGGTGAGATCACACAAAATGCCATCACCGCTTTCGAGCACTTCAACCGACCCTGATTGTACGAGCGCCTTAAAATGATCGGGGTATATCCCCACTCCAAATCGCCCGAGTTGCCTGCAAATTTGCCTTGATACCTCCCCTTTTCGCAAACATTCCACCAGATGCTTCCCTTCTTCTAACGGTATGTACACATTGCGAGTCGGGGAGTCGATAAGACTAAAACGATCCGAAACCGTAGCAAACGGAAATACATTCCCCTCGATGCCATGCGCAAACGCATCCAATATTCCTTTTGAGTCGAGGGATGTTTCGCCTAGTAATGCTCGGTAAAAATCAAAATATGCATGTATGGCATCCGGCATGGATGGGTTGTCATATGCCAGGAGAATACGCTTCATTGCATCCGCATTTTGCTTAACGA
>CAYJPI010000263.1:2051-3935 GCA_964372005.1 uncultured Oscillospiraceae bacterium
CGGAGGAACTCCTTTTTCGCTCTCAAACACATATACGAAGCTATTATCGAATTTTCGTTTGCCTTCACGGTTGCATCGTCCGGCGGCCTGCAATATCGAATCCAGTCCTGCTTCTTCTCTATAAACGCACGGAAAGTCAACATCAACTCCGGCCTCGATGAGGCTTGTCGCAATCACGCGGCAAGGCAAACCATCGCCAAGGCGCGAGCGAATCTCACGAAGCAGGCGTTTGCGATGCTGTGGATACAAAAGCGTTGTTAAGCAATAGCTTCCATCATTCGGTATTCGTGAAAAGATATCCTGTGCCGATTTGCGCCGATTGACAATGCACAAAACTTGTTCGTGCGTTGAAAGCAATTGCGTCAATTCATCATCCGTTTTCAAGCCGATGTTCTTAACAGTTGTCCTAGATAGAGCGTAATACAGCTCTTCGGGCGTCTCGATAATCTCTTTTATGCGAAGTCCATAGTCCGCAAAATACTCCTCCAATGCAGGCTGTGTAGCAGTACACAGAACCGCGCTCGCCCCGTAATTCACTATAAGCTCGGATATGGCCGCAACGCATGGCTTAAGATAATGCACGGGAATCGTCTGCGCTTCATCAAAAATAATTACAGAGTTTGCGATATTGTGAAGTTTTCTACAGCGAGACGATCTGTTCGAATATAGGGATTCAAAAAACTGCACCGCGGTTGTTACAATTACCGGCGAATCCCAATTTTCGGTGGATAGCATTTTCTTGTACTGTTTAGGTGTAACGCATTCCTTGTCATAAACGATTGCACTGTGATGCTCGAGAACATTTTCCTCCCCCAAAAAGCGTGCAAATGTTTCGGCGGTTTGGTCGATTATTGATGTATACGGAATTACATAGATGACTCGATCCATCCCATGCTTCGCGGCA
Organism: uncultured Oscillospiraceae bacterium; assembly: GCA_964372005.1. GTDB lineage: Bacteria > Bacillota > Clostridia > Christensenellales > CAG-138 > CAYPKG01. The sequence goes on from CAYJPI010000263.1 coordinate 2,956, forward strand.
TGATGCAGTGCAAAGCTCAGAGAGGATAATGTCTTTCCTCCTCCTGTCGGAACCGTGAGAGAGTATAGCCCCTTGTTACGGTCTGCTGCGCGATCACAATTATCTCTGATTCGCGCCCTAATATCGTTAAGTGCGTTTGCTTGCACTTTCCACGATGCAAAGTGTGCTTTGATCTTTGTCAGCAGCATGTCCATCGTAACATTATTACCACGATCCTGCTCACCGCGCATGAAAGTTTCCGTGTCTATAAAATCAGCATCGACGAGGCAAGAGTAAAGCATTCGGGTGTAGAATGAGTGGCGGAAGTTTGTATAATCATCTTTAATGGATAAGAAACGAGGAAATGTTGGGCGATTTGGAGTGTCAATCTCATTTTTCCAGTATGCATAGTCATCTACGGGTTTTCTGATTCTGCCGTGTAATGTCGGATGATCGGACGTATCAACTCTGGATCCGCCATCCGGAATACCCGAATGATGCCCTGCTATAGCAAACTTTCCGGGCATCGATTTGCATTCTTTCGCCCCTGCGCTCGCATGATCGTGTGGCGGCACGTTTTCGGGATCTCGGATGCGCCGCTGAAAGTGCTCCGTATATTTCCCTATATCGTGAAGCAATCCTGCTGTTGCGGCTTCTTCTTCCGCACCAAATGAAGAGGCGAATAATGCGGCTAATTTACTTGTTTCTTTAAGATGTTCCAATAATGTCTGTTCCCGCCCATCTTCGGATCGATGCGCGATATATTTCATGTGCAATTCCACCTCCATATTCTTAATTATAATATATTTCAATTCTATCACGGCTGATAAATTATATCAAGACTCAACTTGTTACGCGCTGCGATGTTTTGTGATGCCATTCAACGTGCTTTGCATATCGAGTGTATATTTTCTCTCGTTTTCAACGCTTTCTCGCTCCTTGTCAATCCACATGATGAACTCAATGATGAACTTTCCCTAAAAACCACCCTCCCCCCCCCC
>CAYJPI010000264.1:0-3935 GCA_964372005.1 uncultured Oscillospiraceae bacterium
CAATAAGGAAACTGATTTTTTGTGAATTAGCTTACGAACGCGAAGAAGCATTCGTTTCCGGTTTCAGAATCGGGGCGCAACTCATGCTCGCGGCGGTGTCGGAAGGGGGATCAAATTTGAGACCTTTTGCGTAGATAATCGAGTAAAACGAGAACGGACGCATGATGCGCCCGTCTCTCTTTGCGCGCTATCGAGGTGGGTAGCCTCGCCCTATCGTACAGGGGAATCTAACCACTCAACCTTCGGGGAATCTTATTGAAGGTGGTCATTGTCGCAGACAATGACATAGCTCCATATTGAAATACTCAAATTCAAAGGAATTTGAGTGCAAGCATCGCGCCCGCATATGCAGGGCGCAGTTTTCGGGAGAACCCGAACCCCTTTTCCATGGAAAAGCAAATCACAATTGAATATGATAAATTTGACAGAAAATTGCATAGAATATAGCACCGGGAGTAGGGTTTTTATATAAGAGTACTTTCTCAATTCTTTGGTTTCATATTTTGTATGAGTCAATGAATTACAGTGGCAACAAACTTGCCATCCAATTTGTTGCTTTCGACGGCGGCAAAAACAGCGGCCATAGCCGGAATCACCGATTCTCCTGAAATTGGAGACGGTAAACCATCAATAATAGCATGTACAAATGCATCGATAATACCGGCTTTTGTTTGATTTTCATTCGTTTGGATTGAATCGCAATCATACACATCGTGCGCTTTGCCAACTCTGGAAATATACAAAGGGGATTTTGGATCGGCATAAATATGCATAGTTCCGAGACTGCCGTAAATTATTGTTGAATTATCCTCGTCGCCTTGGTTTGTCCAACTTGCATACAAAGTGCCGATGGCACCACCGCTCGTTTTCAGTATGCATATCGTATTATCATCCACATCGATAAGATTTCCATCCAAACCCATTTTGTGTAGTGTTTGTACCGTAGCACTTACATGAGTAACAGTTTGGCCAAGCATATACTGAATTGTGTCCAACTTATGCACGCCCAAATCCGCCAATACGCCAAAACAGCTTAGTGATTTATTCATAAACCATGAACCTTGGCCATCTACGCTCCATGTATCTGCTCCTGCATGAGCAAAGTTTGTTTTGAACGTTATGATATCGCCCAAAGCCCCCGCCGAAATGAGCTCCCTTGCCTTAATATGCGCGGAGGTTAAACGCTGGTTTTGTCCTATCATTAACATCTTATTTGCCTGTGTCGCGGCATTCACCATAGCATGGCACTCGTCTAAAGTAGTCGCCATAGGTTTTTCACATAGCACGTGTTTGCCTGCAAGAAATGCTCTTTTGGTTATATCACAATGGGTGCTGTTAGGTGTCATTACAACAACGGCATCTATGTCGGGATCTTCAAACATTTGATCAAGTGAAGTGTATGCTTTAACGCCAAGATTGTTGGCCAATTCGCTTGCTCTGTTAAAATTAGCATCATAAAGGCCATGAATTTCGCAGTCTTTATTTTCTTTACATTCGGGGATATGCCTGATTTGTGCAATCTTCCCGCAACCTATCATACCTATACGAACCACGGAAATACCTCCTTTATTTTTGCGCACCTCGAAAGTGAAGTTTTGCTTTCGGGGCACGCCTTAGGCATTACTTCCTTGCGATATAATTAAACATGTTTTCGATAAAACGAGCGTAATCATCGGTATGGGTGATGTTATCCGGTGCCCAATGTGTCGTTATATCGGAGGCATAGGCGCAAGTTTTGCCATTGCCGATATCTTCAACCGCAATGAGAACATCGTCACCGCATTTGGCTAAAATTTCCGCACCATCTTTGGGCATAAGGCGATTGTAACCGAGGAAGGGAGCCCAATTCATGTTCACGTCCTTAAACATGGGGTGCTCGGGCGCAACTATTTCCATGTATGCGCCTTCCGGTGTTTCGTTACGATCGTCGTAGGGATACATTCTAATGGGAAGAACATCCGCAAGGGGGGTGAAACCGTAGCGGGCGCGGCATCCCGAGCCTTGGAAAGAATTCCACCCGCCGAACATAATTAGTCCGCCACCCTCTTTTACATATTCGCACAGTGACTTTATCCTGTTTTCATGCACTTTGAAATGAGTAACGGTGTCGGGATGGAAATAGAGTGTGTCGCTTCCGATATCGGATAGTACAACCAAATCATACTTACGCAATCCCTCGAGTCCCGGGAAATCGCGCAAAGCCTTGTGTGACGGCATGAAATCGAACTCAAAACCGGCATCCTTGCAAATTTCGCGAATGCGATCGCTTGTAGATTCGTCATAGGATTGAGAAGGAAAAATATCAGCACCCTTAATGTGGCTTGTGCTAATCATCCAGCTTTCACCCGCAAATAGAATTTTCATGTTGATTTATCCTCCTTATTTTATGAGCTTTTCGCGCTATTCATATCTTCGCCGTGAATGCAAGCTCGCGCTGACCTACAACATCATTGTTGTCATTATACATTAGAGCAGGTTCCAAGGAATTTAATCGTTCCTCTGTTTCTGGAGGGAGCGCACCAAGCGCACGTAAAACTTCCATTATGATTATTTCCCAACATTTTTCAGTGCCATCCGCTACCTTAAATGCAATACCCAACCTTTGCTTTTTTAGGCCAAACCCATATATGCCTGCCGCGCCGCCTTTTGCGATGATATTCTCATCATAATTAATGAGTGAGCATAGGTAACCGTTGCCGCGCATCATATGGGGATGCTTGTTTATGCGCGGTATATATTTCTCGGCCGCCATGCGTATACTATTATCATCTATGGTATCTATACATGCGACATTCTTATATGCGGTGGCTATATTCTTAACTGAACATGCGTATACGGGAACCCCGCACCCATCAACGCCGATTTCAAGAGTATCGGTTTGAGTAAGTGTTTTAATTGTTCTTTGAATTTCAATTTGTGCAGGAGAATCAGGAAGCTCGTATCCACTGCTATTTCCGGTCAAGTCGCGCTGCAAGAGCATTAACGCACTATGCTTGCCGGAACAATTGTGGTAAAATTTCCTATCGGGCAGTCCTTTTTCGATCCGTGTCTTATTCGCCTTTGTATCGGTGGGGGAGGTGGGCTTCATAATCATCATATCTTCATTAAGACCGGCCTTTTTCATGATGTTTTCCAGTGCAGCTACATGATAGGAATCGCCCACATGTGAGCCCGAGAAAATAACAGTTTCTTCATCGGTAAGGTTATACTTTTTATCAAGTCCACGAGCGATCACGGGTAGCGCTTGCATGGGTTTTGCACTGCTCCTGATAAAGGCAAGACTTTTCGGATCGCCCACACTAAAAATCAGGTTTGAGTTTTCGTCTACTATGGCGAGGCTTCCCTCGTGAACGATATCCAACAGTTTTCCGCGAAACTCAAGCACAAGTGGGGAGTGAGATATCATAACAGGTTCCTTTCGGGTGATATCACCGTTTTTATTTGGATTTCAACTTGAGAGAGAAGAGTACCTCTTGTAAAACACATCCTATCCCATATAAACTTGCACTCGAACCGAGCGCTGATCCTTCTACAACTACCTTGTCATTGATGGCTTGGAACACATAGGATAGTAAATCATCGTTTGAATTGCGTACGTAATTGGTATAACGATTCATAAAATAATAGTCGTTAATAATAATTATATCGGGATTATAGGTACACGCAACGAGGTTGATAGCAATGCTCGCGTACTTATGCATACGGTCGATAATCGCTTGGAGCTGTAAGTTCCCGGCCTGCGCTTGTATGAATAAATCATGTATAGTTTCTATAGAGGGAACGATTGCCCTGGCTTCTTCAACGATAAAGTCTGCGGCTAGGAACGTTTGGAGGCATCCTTTGCGTCCGCAATCACACATGCGTCCATCGGGTGCTATGGTTGTGTGGCCGATTTCGCCGGCAGCATTGTTTGCGCCCCTAAGAAGTTGTCCGTT
>CAYJPI010000265.1:0-3932 GCA_964372005.1 uncultured Oscillospiraceae bacterium
TGAAATCGCAGATCGAGTAACCGTGCTTCGTGACGGTAAAAAGATCGGTACAAAGGATATGAGCGATGTTACAAAGGAAGAGCTCGTAGAAATGATGATCGGCCGCAAAGTGACGAACTATGTCAAAAACGATGCGGGTGGAAACAAGGAAGTTGCACTCGAAGTTAAAAACCTCACTCATTATGGATATATACATGACTTGAGTTTCGAGCTTCACAAGGGTGAAATTCTTGGCGTTGTTGGCCTGGCAGGCGCAGGGCGCACAGAACTTGGGCGTTGCTTGGTAGGTGCCGATAAGGTGGATTATGGCCACATAGTTCTTGAAGGCGAAACCATCGTTCCCAAGAACATGGGGCAAATGCTTGATAAAGGCATAGCATATCTAACCGAGGATAGAAAAACGCTAGGCCTTGCACTTCGCCTTTCAAACCGCGAGAACATACTTTCCTCTATAATAGGAAAGCTCTCCCGCTTTGGCTTTTATGATGAAAAGCGTGGCGAACCGATTTTGAAGGAACTATACGAGAGGCTTGCCATCTATCCCCCCGATCCGACGGTAACCACATCGAACCTTTCGGGCGGTAATCAGCAAAAAATTCTGCTTGCAAAGTGGCTTTCCACTAAACCTAAGGTTCTAATTCTTGATGAACCCACCCGCGGCGTTGACGTTGGCGCGAAGAAACTCATACATGAGACGATTGCTAAGTTATCAACCGAGGGCGTTTCGGTCATCGTTCTTTCGAGCGATCTTCCCGAGCTTGTATCGCTTTCCGACCGCGTGCTCGTTATGAACAGCGGACATATTACGGGCGAAATCACGCATGAGGACGGCATCGACGAAAACCGTTTGCTTCTTGAGGCAAACCACGTCATTGCCTTGAAGAAAGAGGTGTAACGAATGGAACAAAATACCACCCCCACACCGGGAATTAAAGTTGACGTACGAAAGCAGGAGCAAAGCAAGTTCACCACCATCGTAACAAAATTCGGTGTTTGGTTCATGATTGCAGTGCTCATGATTATCGGCACAATCGTCAATTCGAACTTTTTAACAGTAAGCAACATACTAAACATACTTAATGCAAATGCATATGTAGGAATTGTTGCTTGCGGTATCGCTTTCGTCCTGTTTGCGGGACAATTCGGCGAAATGTCCACCCCGATGACTATGGCACTCGCCGGCGTTGTTGCGGTTGAGTTTATGCGCTATAACATGATTGCAGCTTTCATAGCGGCCTTTGCAGTAGCTGCAATCGTAGGTTGCATAAACGGTTACATCGTTGGTAAGCTTCGCGTTAATACCATAATCTGGACATTGTCGATGAACTTTATTCTCGAGGGTCTCGTGCGCTGGTCCTACCAAGGTACGCAGATCTATCCGGATATGGCAACGGCAGAGACCTATACAACCGGTTTCTTCCTCCCTCTTATGGCCAAGCTCGATCCAAACATCCTCAGCATCGATCTTGTTCCTAAAGCGGAAGCGTTCAACTCACTTGCAACCACCTATCCATTTGTGTTTGACACAGGAAGCGGCGCACCCTTGCGAGTTTCCCTTGTTCTTATCGTAATGGTAGTGGTAATGATAGCTTGTTACTTCCTAATGTCAAAAACCACATTCGGCAACAAGCTAAAGATCATCGGTTCTAACTACGAAGTTGCTAAGCTTTCCGGCATCAAAACCGCGAAAGTACTCATGGGTGCATTCGTTACATGCTCGATTTGTGCAGCTATTAGCGGCGTGTTCCTTACATCTTTGAATCGAGTCGGCGCGTTTTACATCGGCGCAGGCTATGACTTTAAGAGCGTTACCGCAATCATCCTTGGCGGCATGAGCCTTGCCGGCGGACGCGGAAACATTATCGGCGTTTTCGGCGGCGTGTTTACACTCGGCCTCATCAGCAACATCCTTACTCTTGCAGGCGTAGGTACTTTCACGCAAGATATGATTACAGGCGTAATATTCATCATCGTTGTTGCGGTGAATGCCGGAAGCCTGAGAAAGTTGGGTAGAGATTATGCGTAATAAAAACATCAACTGGACGGCATGGCTCAATCATAATCGTATTTATGTTTGTTTGTTGGCAGTGCTCGTAATACTCCCTATCATACTGCTCATTGCCGAAGGTCCTTCCGGAGTGGAGAGTTTCTTCCGCTCGGGCAACATGGTTCCCGTGTTGAAAACCTCGGTTCTCTACATCATGACGGGTATCGGATTTACCTTCGTTATGATCGGCGGTAACTTTGACCTTTCCGTCAATTCGATGATCAATGTCGGCGCAGTAGTATCCGTTGGTATGTTCAACGATTTCTACAAGATGTTCGGCGGCGAAGCCGGCGGTTCGAGTGCTATAATCAACGCTTGGCTCATTGCAATACTCATTGCATGCCTCGCAGGTTGCGCATTCGGCGCGTTGAACGGTTGGCTCGTAGCGTATGGCAAGGTTCACTCCTTCATCGTTACCATCGGCTCGATGACGGCACTTTCGGGATTCGTGTACACCTTCAGTGAAGGTAACACTCTCTCGGCGAGCAGTTCCGCTTTCACCGATTTCCTTGAAACTCCACTTCATAAGATCAATGCTACGGAGTTTATCGATCCGTCCTACATGGATTTGTTCACCCCACGTTTCCTAATAATGGTCGTAGTGTTGGTTGCATTCGCGCTTCTATTGTCCAAAGCACGTTGGGGACGCGATCTACTGCTCACCGGCAGCAACAAGGATGCGGCATGGTTTGCAGGCATTGACACCAAGCGCAAGATTATGATGACCTTCATAGTATCCGGCTTTACCGCATCGCTTGCAGGCATACTATTCGCAGTGTCGATGAACGCTGCTGTACCTAACTTCGGAGAACGCGGCATCAGCCCCCTCATGTTGACGCTTGCGGCAACCATCATCGGCGGCACGGTTATGACGGGCGGATCCGGTAATGTTATCAAAACGGCGATTGCTGTTATCACCTTGCAGGTTGTATTCAGCTTCCTCGTTATTCTCGGTCTCGGTTTCGATGCACAGGTTCTCGCCGCCGGCGCCCTGCTCGCTACAATCGTTTTGTACGAAGCTTTCTCCATCTACCGCCAAAGCCTCAAGAAGGGCTACAGGCCCCAGCTCAAGCAAGAGGCGGAGATGTACAAGAAAAAGTTTGCTGCCAAGTAAAAAGCGCAAACACATCAATCATTTAGTTAAGTTTGCAGCGAAAAGCTGCTAAAATAACAGGAGGTAAGACACACATGAAAAAGACCCTAGTACTCGCTATGGCAGCCCTTATGACGGTTGCAATGTTCGCAGGTTGCGCAGCACCTGCAGAGGCCCCCGCCGCAGAAGCACCCGCTGCTGAGGCTCCCGCCGCAGAAGCGCCCGCTGAAGAGGCTCCCGCCGCAGAAGCACCCGCTGAAGAGGCTCCCGCAGAAGTAGCAGAACCCGAAAAGACCATGGAAGAATCCGAGCTCCTCGGTTCGGACGGCCAACCCCTCCTCCTCTACGGTGAGGCAAGACCCGTACCCGAAAAACCCACTGACGAAGAAGGCGCTCTCATGTGGGAGATCGAATACGCCGGCCGTCAGACCGCTAAAGAGCCCATGATCCCCTCCCCCGGTGATGGCATTGCGGGCAAAACGATCTACATGATCGCACAGTCTGAGCATCCTTACTGGACTGCAGTTTCCAATGGTTTCATGGCTGCTGCTGAGTTCTACGGTGCTGAGTATCAAGTGCTCAACCCCAATGGCGACCTCAACCAGCAGAACCAGTATGTTGACAAGGCTGTTGCAGACCAGGTTGACATGGTTCTCCTCGCAACACTTGACCAGGAAGCCGGCGTTCAGCAGTTCAAGAAGCTCTATGATGCAGGCATCCCCTCCATCGCTTTCAACATGATCCCCATCGATGAAGCCATGAAGTACTCCATCGGCCTCACCGCTCCCGACG
>CAYJPI010000266.1:0-3922 GCA_964372005.1 uncultured Oscillospiraceae bacterium
CGTACAGACCTCGACACCCGGGCCGAACAATTTTATGTGCATGTTCAGCGCCGCGCAATATGGTTTTAAGGGATCTTTGCGATACATACTCGGTTCGACTACGGGCTTCTTTATAAAGATGCTCCTATGCGGCTTTTTAAGCCTTGCACTGGCCGTCCTTATCCCCGCACTCGTACCCTACTTAAAGTGGGTTGGTGGCGCGTATTTGCTTTATCTCGCTACCCGCATCATGCTCGATGCCCGTAAGCCCGTTATCCAAGGTGAAGGGCAAGGAAGCTCGACATTCATGAGCGGTATACTCCTTCAATGCCTTAACATAAAAAGCTGGGTGTACTCACTAAGCGTGTACACGATTTACATAACCCCACATACGACAGAAATATCCGCCTTATTCCTGTGGGCGATAATTGGCCTTTGTATTATGGTGCCGTCTTCGCTAGCATACGCGTTCTTCGGCTTTGCAATCCGTCGCGTGTATGCTGCACATCGTTTTGTATGCAGCATTTTCATGGCCGCTGCTCTCGTGTATTGCGCCATCATCGCTGTGATGTAATAGAGTAGTTTGTCTCAATACCATCTACAAGAAAAATGCTGCTGCGTTCAATACATACGCAACAGCATTTTTCATATTACTCTTCTATTTCGATTGAATCATCATAGTCAAGAATTCGAACGTCCGTCAACTCGATATCCAATGTAATCTTTTCGCCCTCTCTGTATAGCTCTACCGTGATCGTATCGCCTATTCTTAGATAGTCAACAATTTCGGTCAACTCCTGTTGGGTTTCAACCTCTTGGCCATTGCACGAGGTAATTATATCCCCCGGCAAAATGCCTGCATTATATGCAGGGCCGCCTCTAACCGTGCCATATACAAGAACACCACTCTCAACACCATATGTCAGTGCTTCTTCAGCAACATCGGGTGCATCTTCCAGCGTAACTATCGTGATCCCGAGTGCAGGACGTTCTACAAAACCCTTAGTGATAAGATCGGGCACGATGTCCATCACAGCGTTTATAGGGAGGGCAAAGCCAACACCTTCGATGCTTTCTCCCGAGCCATAGCCTGAGCTAACAGCCTTTGCGGTATTCACGCCTATTACCTCACCCTTCATATTAAGGAGCGGGCCGCCGGAATTGCCGAAATTGATCGCCGCATCGGTTTGTATGAAGGTTTGCATCTCGCTATCCACGAATATTTCGCGTGATAACGCGCTTATTATCCCCATGGTAACGCTACCTTGAAGCTCGCTTGATACGGGAGTACCGACAGCAACCACGAACTCGCCCACGCGCGTTGTTTCGCTATCGCCAATTTTAAGAGCTCGTACTTCCCTTTCATCCACCTTCAATACAGCTATGTCAAGCCGTTCATCCATTCCGATAAGTGTAGCATCCACCTCTTCCCTATCATGGAAGATTACCGTAACCTTCTCAGCTCCATCCACCACGTGCTGGTTCGTTACGATATAACCTTCGCTCGAGATTACAAATCCCGAACCGCTACCGACTTGAAAAAATTCATCCTCGAACCCAAAGTTAACCGTTTGATAATTTCCGATTCCAACTACACTTTCTTCCACACCCGTAGCGATGTCCGGGATGGGATTACTTTGGTCTAATATCTCGGGAGCTACGCCATCAATATCGGCCATAGGGCGTTCGGTTGCCGCAGGCAGTGGTATTTGCACGCTCTCTTCCTCTTCATTATCTTGATTAAAAGGCGTGTTGAACGAAGGCGCCTCGGGTGTGTTGAAATCGCCTTCAAATAACGAACCGTATCCCGCTTTCATGGAGTTGACAACCCCCATCGACAGCATTACGATTACGGATAGTGCCGCTACGCTCAAAAGTACGGCAATAATTGCACCCCTTTTTTTCTTCGGCGCGTTTTCGCCTTCATTCGGCCTATCATAATAGGAATTATACTGCTCGTTCATTCTCGTCATGCCTCCCAATAATTGTTTATTGTTAATCTTGTGCCTCTCCTGCTTGCTTCACCTTCACAAGCGATGTGGAAGATCTCTTGAGTGAAAAAGAAAACACTGCCCCATTATCGTTTTCAACCGATATACTCTCATCATGTTGATCGATGATGCGTTTAACTATAGCAAGCCCCAGCCCCGTTCCACTCTTCTTCGAGGGTGTGTGTGCTTTCTCTACCTTATAGAACCTGTCAAATATATGTGGGATATCCTCCTCGGGTATTCCCGGCCCCTCATCTTTCACACATACCTGCACTGACTTTCTTCCATCTATTCGAGTTTGAATAGATAAGGTGCTTTTCTCCGGTGCATATTTGATGGCATTATCTATAAGATTTCTCACCACCTGCGCGATTTGATCCTCATCCGCTTCAACGATGCATGGAGAGTTTACCAAGTCAACATCAACCTCTAAAGCTTTCGCATTTATTCTCGCTTCGAAGGTAAAGAGCGTTCGGGTCACCAGCGCATTTATATCAAAGGGGCGCATGTTCAAAACCGTTTGCCCGCTTTCGATTCTTGCAAGGTCGAGAAGGTCGTTAACCATGTCCGCCATGCGTGTGGTTTCATCGATTACTATTGTAAGATATTTTCCGTATTCCTCGGTTGGGATAACGCCGTCGTTCATCGCTTCAAGGAATCCTCTTATCGATGTTAAGGGTGATCTCAATTCATGGCTCACATTCGCTACAAAACTTCTTCTTGTAGCCTCAAGGTTACTAAGTTCCCCGGCCATAGTGTTAAAGCTCTTTGCAAGCCTTGCCACCTCATCCGACCCGGCATCGGGTAATCTTGCATCCAAATCGCCTTTGGAGTACTTTCTCACCGTGTATTCCATATCCGTTATGGGCTTTGTAATGCGCGGTGTCAAGTAGTATACGGTGAGCACTGCCGCAACGATGGCAATCAGTGCAACAAGCAATACATCCATATAAACTTGAGAGATCGATGCATTAGCCGCGCTCATATCGATGTGCACGAGAAGTATCCCCTCAGTTGCCGAATTGTTCATTATCGGTTTAACCAATGAAAGGGTTTGCATATCGCTAACGCCCTCAAATACATCAAAAAGCAATACGCCTTCGGTAGGCAACAGCTTTGCACTCGCGTGCCTTTGCTCGTATTCGCCGTAATTCACGCCTTCTAGGTATGAAAGCGGAGATTCAAGCCACACGGCGGCATTGGGCATCCTCCATAGAACACCGAGTTCATTTGTGTAACTCTGCCCCGATTCATCCGCAAGCTTCCACTTCAATTCAAGCTGGGTTTCATCCATGAAAGAATGGGGGTTGCCTCGCATATCAACGATTTGGATTAATGCATCGTATTGCCGCGCAACCGTCATTATCTTATCCTGTGCGCTAGGCCTCTTTTGCTCGTCTATATATTCTTCAAGTATGATACTCGTTAGTTTATCGCCCTCATGCCTTATTCTATTTTGTTCCTCGCTTAAATACTGGTTTCGGAACATGCTCGTCACCGTTATCCCCATCAATAATAGCAGAAGGAGTATAACGCTCAAATATGACGTGAGCATCCTCGCAAAAAGCGTTGTAAAGGCATGCTTTAGCATCAGCTTTGTGCAAGTTCAAATTTGTAGCCAACGCCCCAAACCGTCTTTATTTGCCATTCTTCACGCTCGCCGAGCTTCTCGCGTATGCGCTTGATATGAACATCTACGGTGCGGCTGTCTCCGAAGAAATCGAAGCCCCAAACCTGTTCGAGCAATTGTTCACGGGTAAACACCTTTCCCTCATGCGCCGTGAGGAAGTATAAAAGCTCAATTTCCTTGGGCGGCATTTCGAGTTGCTTTTCATCGAGCGTAACCGAGTAATTTTCAAGCGATACACTAAGCCCCGGTAATGCCGTTTTTCTTTCCGCTTCAGAATTTCCTTGTACGCGGCGAAGAACCGCGCGTATACGTGCGAGTAGTT
>CAYJPI010000267.1:0-3910 GCA_964372005.1 uncultured Oscillospiraceae bacterium
AATTCACAAAAAATCAGTTTCCTTATTGTGAATTAGCAATACTATTTTCCTATGCAATTTCAAAATATTTTGAAATGATTTAATAAAAATAGTGCAGCAATCCACTTCGCTCATAGCATCCGTGAATTTCTCAAATGTCGCTTTCTGCTCGCCAATGAGCGATTTTAACAAGTATTCCTCATGGCGTACCGCTAACCGCGCCGACTCCTGGTATCCGCTTTCTTCTTTGATGGGTTTCTCCGTTGGTTTGATGTTGCCGTAGTAGAGTTTTTCTATGATTTCTCGCATTGTTTTCACCTCCTCCCTGCTTTTGCAACACACAGTATCACAGGTTTGGGGGAATAGCTACCGGAATAATCAAGGAAGTTGGAAGATTTTATTTTTGCCCTTTGATGGGCACATTTTCAGATGTCTGAAAATGTGCTTTCATCAATGTCGCAATCTCAAAAGCTCCCTATTTTAGGCGTAATTTTAACATTTACTGCTTTTTGTCGATAACACTCGGGTTTTCAGAACTCTGAAAACCCGGTAACCGTCAAACCCTCCCATACCTACCGCTCATCCAGTCCCCCTGCTAAAATAAAAAGCAACCAAGGCAAGTGGGGGCGAAAAAATGCAAGAAGAATTAAAATGTATCAATTGCGGACGGGGATTTAATCCGACATGCCATATCAGTAGGCAGAAATTTTGTAGCGATGAATGCCGGATCAAGTACAACAATATTAAGCGATATTTTAACGGAGAAGTTGACCGTTGCCCGCAATGTGGATTAGTCATCGAACCGAGTGGTCAAGTGGGACGACGTAAAAGATTTTGCAATAATATTTGTGCAAGAGAATATCGAAAGCGAGCCTATGAATTTCTCACATGCGAGTGGTGTGGAATAAAATTTGACGCACTGGCGAGTGAGGAGCGGAAATACTGTTCTCGGGAATGTGTATACGCCGCACAGTGGCGAATAGCACCATTCAGGCGAGGAAGCAGGCGCATCAGTTTTAAGGATGTAATGGATTGGAAGGAACGGCTTACACAAGCGACTGAGTTGGCAAACATAACAATGCATGAACGCCGCGTATGGCTTGTGTGTGGAGAAACCAGCATGCACACGAGCATGGATGGACTCGTTGGAATCATCCGTCACGAGCTTCGCCATAATCCATATGACGGAGCGATATACGCCTTTTGTGGATATCATGGGTCGATGGTCAAATATCTGTTCTGGGATGGATCATCTTTCTTTTTCGGCAAGAGACGAACGCAAAGCGGAAGCTATCCGTGGCCACCGAAAGAAGCGGGGGAATTGCTTGAAATCACTGAAAAACAATTCGAGTTTATAAAGGAAAAATCCATCGTTCCATTTCGGGAAAGAAAAGAATATAATTGACTAAAAATCCCCGATTTTGCTTGAAAAAACGGGGATTTTGTGTTACAATAAACACATGAACAATCAAGAAAAAACAACCTCTCAATTGCATGAAATTATTGAGGAAAAGGATAATAAAATTGCGCAAATGGATCGTGAAATCAACGATTTGCGCAACGAAATCAAGCGCCTTGGAGAGCAATTCAAACTCATGCAAGCACGAAAGTTTGGTCGGTCGAGCGAAAAGACTAATTCGAATCAGCTATCGTTCTTGGATGATACATTCAATGAAGCTGAACATTGCTCTGATCCGGATGAACCCGAGCCGGAACTTGACGATGTCGTTCCAAAGCGTAGAAAGCAAAAGGGTAAGAGAGAAGCGGATTTCACGAATTTACCCACCGAGCAGGTCATTCATGAGTTGCCTGAAGAAGAGCGCGTATGCCCCGATTGCGGCGGTACAATGCATGAATGTGGCCATTCGGTTTATAGGCGTGAAGTTGAGTTTATTCCCGCTCAGTATAAGCTTTTAGAGCATGTGCAAACTACGTATGGTTGCCGCCATTGCGAAAAAACAAGCGATCATGTCCCAATGAAGAAAAGTGATATTCCTAAAGCCGTCATTGCAGGAAGTGGCATTGCAAGTCCCGGCCTTATTGCACAGATAATGCATAACAAGTATACGCTCGCATTGCCGCTAAATAGGCAGGAACAGGAGCTTGCGCGGCATGGGATTGATTTATCACGGCAGACGCTTTGCAACTGGGTTCTTTTGTCGCATGAAAAGTGGCTATCCGAAATAATTAAAGTTCTTCATGCGGAACTTATTAAACAAAATATTCTTCACGCAGACGAAACCACCTTGAAAGTTTTGCATGAAAACGGCGAAATCTCCGAAAAGAAGAGCTATGTTTGGGTGTATGGAACATCGAAATATGCTGATCGTCAAATTGTAATTTACGATTATCAACCGACTCGCAAGGGAGAATGTGCAAGGGAGTTTCTCGAAGGCTTTTCGGGGAAGTTGCACACCGATGGTTACGATGCTTACCACAGGATGCTTCCAAAAGCGATTACACCTGTCGGCTGTTGGGCGCATATGAAACGCAAATTTACCGATGCGATTAAATCTTTGCCAAAGAAAATACAAAAGCAAAGTCCGGCGCAAGTGGGGCTTAGATATTGTGATCAGTTATTTGGAATTGAAGGCGATTGCAACAAAAAAGAGCTTAGCCCCGAAGAAAGACAAAGAATCCGGGAAGAAAAATCGAGGCCGATTGCTGAGGCGTTTTTCGCATGGGCTCAAAGGGAATACAACAACCATCCTACCCCAAGAGACCTTTACGGGGCAGCGCTTACCTATGCGAAAAATCAAAGAGTATGGCTTATGAATGTGTTCCTCGATGGTCGCTTAGAACTGTCCAATAATCGCGCAGAGCGCGCCGTAAGACCCTTTGCTGTCGGCAGAAAGAATTGGATGTTCTCCAACACCCCAAGGGGCGCTGACGCGAGTGCTGCGGTGTATTCCATTGTCGAAACAGCTAAAGCCAATGGGCTTAACCCGTTTTTATATTTGAAATTTTTGCTCGAAAGGTTACCGCAGGGCGTTCCTGTGGAGGAGTGCTTGCCGTGGGCTTCGACGGTGCAGGCGATTTGCAGGTAGATGGTACGGGAGGGTTTGACGGTTACGCATCTACGGAAAGTGTTCACGCCGCGAACGGAAAATTCTACGTTTTGAGAGCCAAAAAGCCCAGACAACGTCTGGGCTTTTTGCTACCTGCATCTATTTTGTCAAGTAATACTGGTCGAGGTGACAGGATTTGAACCTGCGGCCTTTTGGTCCCGAACCAAACGCGCTACCAAACTGCGCTACACCTCGAAATATGCGGGAGTAGTTTGCTTCCCGCTAATATGGAGCCAACGAGGGGACTTGAACCCCTGGCCTGCTGATTACGAATCAGCTGCTCTACCACTGAGCTACGTTGGCGCAGGCTTTAAAACGCTTGCTTAATTATTATAGAGAAAGAAGCTTCTTTCGTCAAGGTTTTTTTGTAAAAACCTTGCGCTTGTTTTTATATATTCATATTATTAATACCCCTATCGAGACGGCGTAAGCATCATAATAGGAGGCGGTGGCAAAAGATGCAGCGTATGGTACAGTTAAGGCACGCATAGCTGCCTATATTTAGTTCTACAATACAAACTGTCCACATAGCACAATCGGTTACATCACTACGAATACCTTTGGGGAAAGGTGTTTTAGCCGCACGAAGAAAGACTGATGCGAAACATGACGGTTCGAAACCCTACGTGTTTGAAATCATTTATGCTGTTTTGCAAGGCTGCATTATTTGCGTCTCATGATTTTGCGGTGACATAATGGAAAATGTCCGTAATTTAGGCACAGAAAAAGGATACCATCCTGAAGTCTCATGTTTGAGATTCGAAAGCGGTACCCCCGATTTAATGAGGGATTCTTCGCCTCGAATTGCTGGCATCGGCTATACTTATCTGTACAACAAACAGTCGAACAGATATAATAGAAAA
>CAYJPI010000268.1:0-3891 GCA_964372005.1 uncultured Oscillospiraceae bacterium
GCCGGGGATGAACAGTCTGTCAATCTATGCATCGTCTTTGCTTGGCGATATCGATGCAAACAGTGACATTGATCCTAACATTATAGAGGTAGAGATTGATACGCTGATGACGAAGAGCGTTCCTGTTGATGTGGTTCTGGAAGGAACTGTAGTTGAAGGTTACCACACGAGCACGCCGCAACTTTCCACACAGCGCGTTGAAATAAGAGGACCCAAGCAGGATATTGAGCGCGTGACGAAGGCTGTATGCACCATTAATATAGATGGACGTACGCAGAGCTACAATGATGCTGTTTCGGTTATGCTCCTTGATGAAGAGGGCGTTGTTATCGATAACAACCTACTTGTGAGTGAAGTTCCCACAGTTACTGTGGTTATGAATATTTCACCCAAGAAAACGGTGCCCATCGATGTTGTTGCCGCACTTCGCGGGTCGGATAATTTGCCCACGAACTATGAAGTCCACTCCGTAACGGCAGTTCCCGATAGCTTGACGATTATCGGAACAGAGGATGTGCTTGCTGATATTTACAAGATAGACCTGTCAGGCATAGATGTTACCGGAAGATATGAAAGCTTGCAAACCAACGTTAGTTATATTGTGCCCGATGGAGTTAGTGTTGTAGGTTCGAACGAGGAAGGCACTATCGAAGTTTTTGTGGATATACGCGAAAAAACACTCGCGAAACAATTGCTCGATGTACCGATTGCGGTGAATGGGCTCGATAATGACCTCGTCGCAACGCTCGATGAAGTAACCTCCGATATATATGTGGAAGGACGAGCATCGCTGATTGAATCCCTTGAGTGGGGAGATGCGGACTTGTATATCGATTTGACGGGGCTTACCGAAGGAACTTATACCATCAATGTGAGCGTGATGCTCGATGATGAGGATACGACCGCCGAGCTTTCGTACACACATAGTGTGCCGCAGGTTCAGGTCACAATAGAGGAAGAATAAATATGCCATTGATTGTACAAAACGTGAAATTGCCGCTCGATGCGGCTTTTTCATCTCTAGGCGCAAGGATTGCGCAGAAGCTCGAGATTCCCGAAGCTTCAATACGCGCGGTGAGAATAGTTCGAGAGTCTGTTGACGCGCGAAAAAAACGTGAAATATGCAAGAATATTCATGCGCTCGTGCATCTGGATGCGCATTGGCAAAACAAGGTGCTCAAATCCGACAATCGAGATGTGAAATTATATGAGGCTCCACCATCGTTTGAATTACCAAATTGCAACACCCCTAAAACCATACTCATAGTCGGTTTCGGTCCTGCAGGGTTGTTCAGCGCGTATTTTCTTGCAAAGCATGGCTACTGTCCTATAGTCATCGAGCGTGGTAAATCGATGGATGAACGCACGAAGGACGTAGAAAACTTCTTCTCAAGCGGAACATTGAACGAGAACTCCAATGTCATGTTCGGTGAGGGAGGAGCAGGTACATTTTCGGATGGCAAACTTACAAGCCGATCTAAAGACATTCGCGTTGCAACGGTACTCGATACTTTCGTGAGTCATGGCGCACCCGAGGACGTGGCCTACCTTGCAAAGCCTCACATCGGCACGGATGTGCTCAGGCAAGTAATAGCCAATATGCGCAAAGAAATCATACGTATGGGCGGTGAAGTTCGTTTTGAAACCACCCTCACGGGATTCATAAAAGACGATAATGTGCTTCGTGGCGTAAATATAATGAATGAAGGAAAAGGTGAAACAATCGCTTGTGATGCATGCATTTTAGCGATTGGGCAAGGAGCGCGCGATACATATGAGATGCTTCACGAGCAAGGGATCGCTATGGAGGCGAAAGCCTTTGCCGTTGGAGTGCGTATAGAGCATCCACAAAGGCTTATTGATGTGGCACAATACGGTGATTTTGCCGGCCACGAGTCGCTCGGTGCGGCGGATTACAGGTTGGTGGGCAAAAGCGGATCTCGCGGTGTGTATACATTTTGTATGTGCCCGGGGGGAGTGGTTGTAGCGTCATCGTCATCACGCTCGCAAGTTGTGGTAAATGGCATGAGTTACCGTGCACGCGATGGGGAAAATGCTAACTCTGCGCTCGTTGTTCAGGTTTCGCCGGAAGATTTCGGAAACCATCCCTTGGACGGCATGCGATATCAACAACAGCTCGAAGAAAAAGCATTCATGCTGGGCGGAGGGGATTATCTTGCACCTGCTCAGCGTGTTGAAGACTTTATTCTCGGCCGCGCGACCGAAAACTTTGGCAAGGTCAATCCGACATATCAGCCCGGGGTGAGAGGAACATCTCTTTCTCGCATTTTGCCTGATTATATAGAACAAGGCATACGCGACGGTTTAACTCAATTCGCTAAACAGATCAAGGGTTATGACATGGCAGATGCCGTTTTGACGGGAGTGGAAACTCGAACGAGCGCGCCGCTTCGGATTCTACGTGATGAAATGGGGGAAAGCATCAACTTAAAGGGGCTTTATCCCGTTGGCGAAGGTGCGGGGTATGCGGGAGGCATCGTTAGTGCGGCCGTGGATGGATTGAGAGCGGCACAAAATATATCCCAAGCAAGCGTATAAATACAGACTTATTTTCAAAATAATGCAATTTTTTGCTGTTAAAATTTCATAATTCTTTTTTAACAGCAAAAAATATATTTGAATAATACAGTCAAAATACTGTATTTTTGTTTATATATCAGGTATAATGGATGTAGCACAGAAAGAAACGGAGGAATTCATGAAGCGGTATTGCATTTTGATAGGCAATTTCGGTAGCGGAAAAACGGAGATTTCATTGAATATCGCTATGGACGCAGCTAAGAGGGGGAAGTCCATCTTAGTAGATTTGGATATAATAAATCCATATTTCCGTAGTGCTGAGCGTAAAAAAGACCTTGAGGAAGCCAATGTGGAGCTACTGCACCCCGTGTTTGCACTTACCACAGTGGATGTACCTTCGCTTCCGCCGGATGTGTACTCCGTATTCGCTAAGCCTTATGATACGGTTGTGTTTGATGTCGGCGGTGATCCGACGGGCGCAAGAGCTCTTGGCCAATACAAACAGAATTTTGACAATCTACTCGAGAATGAAACTCTCGAGGTGTTGTATGTAATAAACCCTCGTCGCCCTTTTTCGGCGGATGCTAGCATGATACTCGATATGCTTGCGAAAATCGAGGGGCGAGCACGCCTTCGTGTGACGGGACTTATCAACAACGGTAATCTTTCCACCGAGACGACGGCCGATGACTTACGTCATGCATATGATATTGTGCGCGAGGTGAGCATTGAAACCGGAATTGAAGTAAAATACACCACATCAACACAAAAACCGCTCAAGGATTTTCTTGATATGGTAAAGAAAGAAAACCTCGATCCATTATATATCGGGGAGCCGATGCAGATTGCAACCTTAATGCGCCGTGATTGGGATAGATTTACGGAACTTGGGGTGTAATACATTTTCTTTTGGGGGAAGACTCCCCATTTTGAACACTAAATCAAAGAAAGTGAGGTACACACATTTTATGGCAAAAGTAACCATCAATGAGGAACGCTGTAAGGGCTGTGGGCTATGCGTGCGCGCATGTCCTAAAAAGATCATGCAGTTATCCAAAAACAAGCTCAACTCCAAGGGATACCATCCGTCGGAGGTAGTTGACATTGAGGCATGCATCGCATGCGCCGCTTGCGCGCGCACTTGCCCCGATGCCGTAATTTCCATAGAGAAATAAGGAGGAAGAAAAACGATATGGCCAAGAAATTGATGAAAGGCTGTGAAGCCGTCGCAGAGGCCGCAATCCAAGCGGGTTGCCGTTTCTTCTTTGGTTATCCCATCACACCACAAAACGATATCCCCGACCACAGAGAGAAAAACAAATCGATGGTTTTCTGCTTCGACCTGTTTTG
>CAYJPI010000269.1:0-3881 GCA_964372005.1 uncultured Oscillospiraceae bacterium
CCTCAACGCTCGATAGTGCATCCTCTATGGTTTCCCACAGCACCAAGTCCGTCCAGATATCATCCTGCCGATATTGTTCCCACGCGATGAATCCCTTTTGCTTCGAGACGACCTCATCGCTCAACCTCTTTGCGACAGTTGTGAAGGCATCAATTGATGTCCCTCCGTTGATAGTGAATGTGCTAATCCAAGCGGCTTTTTCCATGTTGTTGTCCTCCGTTGCATTTTTTATTCTTCCATAACAATAGTATAACACAGCGAATATGACAACAGCATGTCATATTCGCTGTTCGCCTCCATTCATTTGTAGCATTAGGGTGCGTTGCTGAATCCCCCCCCTTGACACATTCCCCTCCACATGATAACATGATATCGAAATACGATAACGAAATTCGTTATATAGAGGAGGACAACATGGAAGATCAAGTGTTAAGGAAGTTGTTTTTGGGATTTATACAAATCCACATTTTGCATCACGCACAGGAAGAGCCTATTTTCGGTTCGTTTATGATCGAGGAATTAAAGTCGCACGGCTATGATATTAGCCCTGGGACGCTGTATCCGATATTTCATAATTTAGAGAAATCAGGGCATTTAACCGTTGAGAGTAAAAATCATGAGGGGAAAATTCGCAAATACTACTCGATTACTCCTAAAGGAGAGCAAACTTTACTTGAAGCAAGG
Source organism: uncultured Oscillospiraceae bacterium (assembly GCA_964372005.1). Taxonomy (GTDB): domain Bacteria; phylum Bacillota; class Clostridia; order Christensenellales; family CAG-138; genus CAYPKG01. The sequence continues at coordinate 685 of CAYJPI010000269.1, forward strand.
AAAAAAATAGGGGAGCTTACCGGTGAGCTATGAGTGCAGAATTACGAAACAACATCATCCGGGACATTCAAATAAAAAAATTCTGCCTGTACGGTTTCCTTAAAAACATGAAGTTTTTCGAGCCTTATTTAATCATTTATTTGATGAACAACGATATCAAGTTGTTTCAAATAGGCATTTTAATCGCGATTCGTGAGATCATCGTGAACGTGTTTGAAATTCCCTCGGGCTTTATTGCCGATTATTTCGGGCGAAAGAAGGAGTTGTATTTCTGCTTCGGCTTCTACATCGTTTCATTTATCATATTCTTTGCCGCCGATAATTTTATGCTTGCGGCTTTGGCGATGATGTTTTTCGGCTTGGGTGAAGCTTTTCGGTCGGGAACGCACAAAGCCATGATCTACACCTATTTGGATGCAAAGAATTGGCAAGGCGAAAAGGCCTTCGTATTTGGTAGAACACGCTCGTTTTCGCTCATTGGCAGTGCACTCAGCGGTGTTGTCGGAATTTTGCTCATACTTAGTGTTCCGAGTGACGGTTACATCTTTCTATTTTCCGTAGTACCTTATATTGTGGATTTCTTGCTTGTTATGAGTTATCCGAAATTCTTAGATATGTCCGACAAAAAGCATGGCACATCGTTCAAAGATATGGCCAAGGGCGTGTTTGAAAGTTTCCGCATAAACAAAAAATTGCGGAACATTTTAGTCGAGGAGGGCATGAGCGAAGCCGCTTTCTCTTACATGAAAGATTTAATTCAGCCGATATTGGAGATTATCATCATAGGCAGTGGCATTTCGCTGATTGCCTCACTATCTGCCGATGACAACTTGAAGGTAATCTTGGGGATAACTTACGCCATCCTCAATCTGTGCGGTTCGTATTTTTCCAAGAAAGCGTATCTCCTAAAGGAAAAAAGAACGAGCTTGGCGTGCCTATCGCTCATCCACATCGCCTACGCCGTCGCGTGTGGTCTTCTTGCGATTTTCTCGGGACAATATTTGATGGCCTGCGCGATTTACGTGTTCATCTATATTCTACACAGCATCCGCAAGCCGATATTTGTTGATGAAATCGATAACAACATCGACAAATCCAACCGAGCGACAGTCATTAGCGCATCGGCGCAACTTAAATCATTATTTTTGATGATATTTGCGCCCGTACTTGGTTTCGTTGCGGATCATTTTGGTATAGGGGTCGTGATGATTGTGCTGTGTGCGTCGTTCTTGGTGACGTTACCGCTGTTGAAGTGTAGGGCTAAGGTTGATAGGTGACCTTAGGTTTTTGAAAACGGAGTTTTTTTTTCATCTAAAACACAATCTCACCCTGACACGAAAACTCCTCGCTATGATAATACACCACTCGCTTGCAATCGTTTTCCGATTCAAGAGTTTTTGCCTGTTCGTAATTGAGATGCACAGGGTAGGTTAATTTAATTGCACGATTGCTTTTAAGTAGTTCGTCGCTATACGTGTCTTTTTCAACCGTTCCCGTGAGCATGGCAAAACCGTTTGTGGCTAATATTTCATCGGCCAGTGTTTTTGTTTTTTGTGTGCGAAGTTGAGGATTCGATATGAACACGATACCTCGCTTTTGCCCTCGATACGCCGAAACCATATTTGCATCTGCGGCGAAATTTCCCCAAAATGAGCTTTGTTGCATTCTTACAAGTTCGAACAAGAAATGTGCATCCGCATAATAATCCATGTCCAAACCATTTTTCATGAATAAAGAGAGCAGTTCCATTCCTCTGCCGTATTTCGGTACGGGAAAGAATACGATGGGATATTCTTCGAGCAGTCTTTTAGTTTCGTTTATTATTGTATTGCACGCATCTTTGTAATTCGTATCCGTTTTTCCGTACGCGCAATCGATTACGGCCAAGTCAACCGATTGTTCGCGTATAAAATCGGTGGTATATACCTGCGTGTTTTCCGTATAATCCCCCGTAAATAAAAGGGATTTCCCATCGATATCGAAGCGATACCAACAGCTACCCATACAGTGACCGCTTCTTCCCCACTCAATCGATAAGCGGCTTTCCTCTTCCACAAATTCCACAATATCACGCGCGGACGGGAGCAGGAACGATAATTGCCCGAGGGTCTCTTGCGTCGCGATCACCGTTCCCTTAAAGCCTTCATCATAAAGCCAAGGAAGAGCGCCTGCATGGTCGGCATGTGAATGGGTTAAGAATACCCAATTTAGGGCGACGATTTCTTCCTTAGTTAAATTCGGAGTTCCTCCCGTTTCGGCTAAAAGGCCGCAATCCACTAAGAAAGACACTTCGTCCGCTTGAACCAAGAAACAATTGCGCCCGTGTTCGTGGGCGCCGCCTGCCGCGAAAAATCTCATGTGCTCTCCTTCTTCTGCCTATCGATGAATGTGTTAAGTATGAGTAGCGATGTTGTCGTGAGAAGTACGCAAAGCACCGCCATCGCCATTCCTTCGGACACGCTCCCCTGCTCGAACTCGCGCACAATGTAGGTAGAAATCACCAGAGTATTCGGTGGTGCGATGAGGCTTGCTGTCACCAATTCACGAAAACCTATGATGAAGGTCATCATCCAACCCGTAACTATTCCCTTTAATATGAGCGGAAGCGTGATACGCCTGAATACATACCAAGGATCACCGCCGAACACCTGCCCCGCAGTCATCAAACTATCGCTTATTTGGGTGAAAGAACTTGTTACATACTGTATAGTATATGGCAAAAAGAGAACAACATACGCGAGTACCATAATCCCTAAGGTGTTGTACAGCGGTATGATGCTATAGATCTCATTCCAAAACAGCATAACGCCGATGATGAGCACGATGCCCGGGAGCATCTCGGGGAGTATGCCCATGCCCTCGACCACATGCGCAAACTTCGTGCGAGCTTTACGCACAGCGAGTACGATGAGCGTGCCGAGTATGGCGCAAATCGTGGCAGAGGCGGTGGCGAGTATTAAGCTGTTTTGCACGGCATCGATGCCGCGCGTCCCGTCCGACAGTACGGAAATATAGTGATTAAATGTGAAGTTACCTGCCGCAAGTCCGTAGCCGCGAAGGTTGATGAGTGAGGTGCTCACCACCGAGAAATACGGTATTCCGATAGCGAAAACTATCACGAGTGCGATGTATAATCCGCTCAATGCTTTGCCTGTTGCGGATAACTTAACTTCCTTGCGCCTGCCGCCGCGCGAACC
>CAYJPI010000270.1:0-3873 GCA_964372005.1 uncultured Oscillospiraceae bacterium
TACAAAATCACTCGGTGTACGCCCAAAATGCAATGCACAAGAAAAATTGCGCTAACATGAAATTGAGAACGCGCAGAAAAGCGGCAACACCGATAGCCCTTCACATGAGAAAAATAGTGTGAAGGGGTTTTTGCCGCTTTTAGTTTACATACCTGCGCTAATATTTTTTCTGTATGCCATGGCGTACATTATGAAGCTGCTCAGGTAAAATGCACGTATGAAGGGCGAATAGATACCACGCCTTCATTTATAAAACAGTTGCGCGGTTGCGCTAAAAAGAAAGGAGATTTCCTATGTATTACTTCGAAGAACTCATTGCCCCAATACTTGTTATTATCGGTGTTATCATTTTCTTGGCTGTGTTTTTCAGCTTTGTACCTCTCGGGCTGTGGATATCCGCGCTCGCGTCCGACGTTAAGGTTGGCATCGGCCAGCTTATCGGTATGCGCGTGCGTAAGGTTCGCCCCTCTCTCATCGTTAACCCGATGATTAAGGCAACCAAGGCAGGCTTAACCCTCCCCATCAACAAGCTTGAAGCACACTATCTCGCCGGCGGTAATGTTGACCGTGTGGTGAACGCACTCATCGCCGCACAGCGTGCAGGTATCCCCCTCGATTTTGAACGCGCATGCGCCATCGACCTTGCAGGCCGTGACGTTTTGAACGCCGTACAGATGAGCGTTAACCCCAAAGTGATTGAGACCCCCGTTATCGCGGCTATCGCGAAGGACGGCATTGAATTGCGAGCAAAGGCGCGTGTTACCGTGCGTGCAAACATCGACCGCTTGGTCGGTGGTGCAGGCGAGGAAACCATCATCGCGCGTATCGGCGAAGGTATCGTTACCACCGTCGGTTCGGCTATGACGCATAAGGAAGTGCTTGAAAACCCGGATAGCATATCGCAGATGGTTCTTAGTAAGGGCCTTGATGCAGGTACGGCATTCGAAATTCTTTCCATCGACATCGCAGACGTTGACGTTGGCCGAAATGTAGGCGCACAGCTTCAGATCGACCAGGCCGAGGCCGATAAGCGCATCGCACAGGCGAAAGCCGAGGAAAGACGCGCAATGGCTGTTGCGGAAGAGCAGGAAAACATCGCGGCCGTGCAGGGCATGCGCGCGAAGGTTATCGAGGCCGAAGCGGAAGTTCCGCGCGCCCTTGCATCCGCTTTCCGTGACGGTAAGCTCGGCGTAATGGATTACTACAACATGCAAAACATCATATCCGATACGGATATGCGCAACGCCATCTCCAAGGGCGGTAATCCGAACCCCGAAAAGAAATAATTCTTGAAGTGGTTGGATCCCCCTTCCGACCCGACGGGTAAGGCCGCCGTCCGCCTCCCCTCCATAGGGCGGCGCACCTACCCAACTTCAACCACATACATTTACGATTCCTTTTGATTTAACGAGAAAGGAGGAGATTGAATTTTGGAGTTTTTAATTTTTGTATTTATAATCATTTCGATTATTTCAAATGCATCAAAGAAAAAGAAACATGACGAAGCGGCGAAGCGCGCTCGCGAGCAAGCACAGCAAATGGGTACAGTACAGCAAAAAAGCAGTATCCCTACTAATACCACCGCAAGGAATGCAGGGACTTTTAGTAACGACCCGAGATTTCCGAATGTCGCGCCCGTGCAAAACGACCCGAGGTTCCCGAATGTCGCGCCCGTGAAGCATGACCCGAGGTTCCCCGATATCAACAATATGCCACGCGGCGAAGGCCGAGGATCGGTTGAGGGGCGGCGCGCACCTGCGCATCACCAAAACATGCCACCCATGCCCGCGCAGTATAACACGCATGAGGGACAGCATGCCCCCGTGCATCACCAAAACATGCCACCTCAAGCCCGTGTAATGACGAAGGAGGGGATTGGCTCGCACGAGGGCCACGATCCTTATTCGCATGAGGGGCGCTCGCAGCTTGGCGCGCACAAGGCGAAGCAAGACCCCGTGAAGGGCGCACCCATACAAACGCCAAAGCAAACGATCACCACAAGGCTAAAGGAGGCCGAGGGACGTTCGAGCGCACTTGGCGGAAGCATGCTCGGGGATTTGACTTCATCTCCCATCGAACAAAAGGCGAGCATGCAAAGCGCGGCCGCATATGGCCTATCATTCGATAATAACAGCGTGGTGCAAGGCTTCTTGTATGGCGAAATTCTTGGCAAGCCCAAGGCAATGAGGCGATAATTCGTGGAACGAGCTAAGACAATTATAACGGCGGCATTTCTCATTATATTGACATCCGCCTACACAGCGTACATCGTATTTGAGGGCGCATCGCTCAGCATAGCTTCGGCTATTATGAGCGCGGCGCTCTTGGTGCTGTTCGGATATGCATGCAAGCTGTGCATATCGCTCGTGCTAGACGGGTGGCAAAAGCGCGACCCACGTATCGACGAGCGATTCTCGCGCATGGGTAAGCGCACTATGCGCCCTGCGGTAACCAATCCCATATTTAAGATGTTTTTTGTTGTGCTACTCTCGCGCATTGCCGTTTATGTGGTGATGTACATACTGTCCATGTCGGTGCATGGCTATGAAGGCGGCCTACTAAATAACATTCACCTATGGCTCAAGGGTGATGCGCCGCATTACATGAACATCGCCGAGAACGGCTATATGAGCGAGGGCGATGATCGCGTTTTGATCGTATTTTTCCCCATGTACCCCATAATGGTACGAGCTTTAACAGGCATATTCGGAAGCTACCTTGCATCGGGCTTGTTCGTGTCCAATATCGCGGCGGCATTATCGGGCTATCTCATGTACAAATTGGTGCTTCTTGATTACTCGCCCTTCCTTGCGAAGCGTGCCGTGAAGTATCTCTTCCTTCTTCCTGCGGCGTTCCTTCTATGTGCGCCCATGAGTGACTCGTTATTCCTCCTATTTAGCCTTTGGTGCTTTTATCTACTGCGCAAGAAGTATTTCTTCATCGCATGTGCCGTGGGCGCTCTTGCAAGCTTCACGCGCATACATGGTGTGCTTCTCATCGCGCCTGTACTCGTTGAAATGATACGTGAATTGCTACGCGAAAGAAGAAGAGGGCGCTATTTCGCGCTTGAACAGGTGGCGCGTTTTTCGGCGGTGCTGGTTATTCCGATGGGGCTACTTACTTACCTCTACATAAACTACACGGTGACGGGGAATGCTTTTCAGTTCCTCATACATCAAAGCGAGCATTGGTCGCAGTCGCTCGGGTGGTTTTTCAATACAGCGGCATACCAAAGCGATCTATTCTTTGAAACGCGTATAAGTAACCCTGCCCAAGCATATGGGCTGTGGCTACCTAATCTACTATACATATTTGCCGGTATCGCGATTATGCTTTATGCTATGCGCGACCCTTATCCCCCGATGCTCGAGGGCGATGCGCCTGCTATCGAGCGCGACGAAAGACCCCTACGCGCAAGCTACGCGGTGTACTTCTTGGTGTACTTCTTCATTAGTGTCGGCGCGACATGGCTTCTTAGTGCGCCGAGATATCTCACATGCGCGTTTCCTCTCGCAATCGCGGTTGCAAGGTTAACAAAGCATCGCACAGCCGATTATATCGTGACGGGTACTTGCATTATACTTCAAATTCTGTATATGTTGGCATATGTACAAGGCTGGCCTGTGTATTAGAAGAGTATAGAAAAGCCTTATCTTGAAAAATTCTCGCATTATGTCGAAATATGTGATAAAATGAAAAAGCGCGAACGCGCATAAGCCCGGAAGCGTTCGGGCGAGGGCTCCTCTGTTACTCAAGTACTATTCTGTGCGTTGAAGGAGGAACCGGAATGAAGAAATTGCATGTTGTTATGACGTATATGGCATCGGCTATACTTATCTGTACAACAAACAGTCGAACAGATATAATAGAAAA
>CAYJPI010000271.1:0-3869 GCA_964372005.1 uncultured Oscillospiraceae bacterium
CCTCCATAGATGCGCTCCAAAATGTATATAGCTCCACAGCACTGTAGAACGAGCTGTTATCCAAGCTATCGAGGAAGGCGATTTCCTCCTTGGGTGAAGAAAATCTTCTTAGTAGCACTTTTTTTATGTGATCCGTGATGAGTATGCCTATTTCGCGTTCATTCATGTCACGCATGGGCATAATTTCATGGTACACTTCCAAGCGCCCATCATCGAGCCATAGCCGCAGGTTATCGCTCATCAAAAGTGCACAAGCTATATTAGGCGGATAGTCGGATATCTTCAGCCCCAAGTGAAATATTTCCTGGGCAAAACAGAGGCGCTTTTCATATGGTATATCTGCGCCGCGGAAAAACACATCGTCAATCTTCTTGCCTTCAACCGCATCAAATATGGTTACGAGCGCATCCTCATCCATCAACATGCCCTTGAAAGCGCGGCAATGGCGAAGCTTGCCAAATTGATCCACATACTCTTTGATATACGGATCCTCATAAACATTTAAGAGATACTCTGTTTTGTCTCTGCTTTCCACATCCACCGCAACCAAGGATGCATATGCATCCTTCGTAGCTGCGACATGTGTCACCTTATATCGTGATTTAATAAGCAGTGCTTCCACCCCTTGCCCCTTTCTGGAGAGCTATATAGCCTTTGATCCCATTCTTACTCCTCAACGATGACATACGCACTGGCAACCACCCGCTCATCGGCGCGTGCCTTAGCGAGTATTTCATATGTTCCGAGTTCTTCCGGCGCACGATAGATACCGTTCTGGTCGATCGATCCGCCGCCATCATCCTTGACAGACCAAATAACGCCCTTGTCATCACTGCCGTGAACAACGGCCTTGAGGCGTGCTTGTTCACGCCGCGATACGCGAGTAACCTCAGGCATAACGCGTATGCTCATGCGGCGCTCTTCGAGCAGTCGCTTCGTGTCGCGCTCGGGTTTTTGTGCGTAATAATGTACTCGCACCACATTGCCGGCCACTACATCATGCAACCATATGCCTATTCGCATAGTGCCGCGCTCCGGGTAAACAACAGCGCCTGCCTCAACCCAAGGCGTTTTTACGGGGCTGGTCTTTGCCCTAAATATTTCGCTGTTACCAAATAGATGCGCTTGGGAGTCCTCCGCACATTCTACCGCGAGGCGCACTTCCACATTGCCGGCACCCAAGTCATGCGGTATTTCGTCGGAATAGTATCGGCCGTTTACCTTCAAGCCGCCCGTCATGGTAATGTCAACATAGCCGTGGCTCGTCTTGTAATCGTACAACTCGGGCGAGGGTATTCCAAAGGCAAGATGAAGAGCATCGCTTTCCTGCTCATAACTTGCATGAACATCCGGCTTTTCCCAAAACTCAAGCGACTTAACCGAAGTGGATACCTTCATGCGGCGATTCAACTGCATTTGCGATTGTACGTTGGAATCAATCACTTGCATAAAGGGCAAGCTCGTGAGTGCGCTCATAAACACGCGCTCGGTAGCTTCGATAAGTTCCAGCTTAGCAAGATAAATGGGGATCTCACGTCCACGTAAGTGGTTGTTAAGGTCATCCTGCTTGCGCTTATAGGCCATAAACTCGGTTTGGTCGGGCAAGAGCATAATTTGTGTGCCCATCTCGAGTATGTTTTTATATGTGTGAGCACCAAGATCCAGCGTTAGCTCTGCCCCGTTCGGGAAAAGTAGCGCGCTCATATCCGATAGGCTCTGCGCCTTTAAGCGGAATTCCACTTCAACTACATTTCTTTTCTCTTCAGGACTTTCGCTATAGTGCATGCTTACGCGATTGTTCTCGCCTTCAACGATCCCACTTTCACCTTCAAGCGTAAACCTCACGGAAGGCGTTGCGGCATTTTTAACGATGAGCATTCCGGCAACAAAGGTATCGCCGGCACACACAGCTTGCGCGCAGTAAAAAACGAGCGTAAGTTCCTCTGTTGCATATACTATGTGCACATTTTCCTTGCCATGTGCCTCCAAAAGTGCGCGATATTCGGGAGCTTCATGCGTGAGGTAGAGCGAATATCCTTCGCGCACCATGTTATGCTGTGCATTCGCATCACCTCCGCTTACCGCGTTTACCGGCTCGCGCTCCTCTTCAAAGTAGCTAAGGCATAAGTATGCATCTTCGCGGCCTATCACCGAATCATAGCCGGGAAGCATTTCAAGCTTACGAACAAGCGGCTGTTCCACAACTATCTCGCGGCCGAGATAGTCAAGCGCCATACCGCTTCCAACGAGCAATGTGGTGTCATCCGCGCGGGTAACGCCAAGGCCGCACACTACACCGGCGCCATGTACTAAGCGGTTAATTAAGCGATGCTTCGCACCCTGATATGTCTGTTCCGCCTCAAAATCGCGCACAGTGAGCAGCTTACCGTAGAAATATCGGTTTCTCTCCAATGGAAAAAAGCTATACTCTTTCAACTTCGTTTCCTCCAATCATAGTATCATAGTGAATGGTCTTACTTTCATCAATCATCACGGGTACAAAATCACTAACCATTGTGTTCACACCTAAGTATGTGTGCCTGTCGAGCTGAACACAGCGTTTTAGCAGTACAAGCTCAAAATATGTTCCCACAGGGATTCTCTCCTGCATCAACAGTACGAATCTGTCCATATCCTCGCGTGTGCCAAAGGCATCCTCGGGGAGCAAAATGAAGAATCGATATGGATCGTCTCCGTACAAATCCCTATATAGCTTGGAATTAATGCATGTTTTGAGGTTAGGATCCACCCATGCACTTTCGATAATAAGTGGTTTCTTCCCCGTAAGCCTTTGCACCGTGCGTTCGATCCCATGCCTTGTATACATGGTTTCATAGTCCTCGACGGCATTTCTTATTCGGTGAAGCAATACTTCCTTCGAGGCATCCTCCTCATCAACACACATCCAGTTTGCAAGATATTCGAGCATTTCGCCCCGTGCATATTCATAATCGAACCTGCCGGGCAGGTCGTATATCTTTCGCTCCATATCCATGCTCATGGAATCAAATATCGATAGGAACCGCTTCGTGAATCCTCCATTTGTTCGGTAGATTGACGGTAAGTAATCCACCATATGGTCGCCTCGGAAGGAAAAGCTCATCCCTTCGAGTATGGGCATCGCGCCGCTTGAAAGGAACTCGAGCATTACATATAGGTAACGTCCGCTTACATCCAATATGCACTCAGCGCCTTCTCCCACATGATTATATATGCCATTTAGCGCTGCATTTGTTTCCATGCTTCCCGGTTGCAGTTCGCTTAGGTAATGATCTAGCTCGTCATGCACTCCATATGCCTTGCTGTCCGAGGCATATGCGTATATGCGTATCATGCTATCGCGCCTTTCGTCATACTTCAACGACATGCGCCCCCACTCGAATCCTTTTTCGAGGCTGTCAATCGCATGAAAGCATATTACGCCTCGCATTATGCCCGAAGCCAATGTGAGCGTGCTTTGTTCACACACGATGTTATCGCAATATAGCGCTAAATAGTCCTCTTGCTTATTTCTAAACAATCTTGAATGCGTGCGCTTCATCTTTCGCCTCCTTTGCGCATTTTTGCCTATTTATCAGTGATATACCTGCAGTGTTAGCGATTTGAGGTAGGGCACCGCATCGGGCTTGGGCATTATGTCGCCACGCGCGTCAACGCGGCATTGCGTGCCGAGTGCATTCAAATCAAGCCTTTGCACCTCTTCCACCTCAGGCAGTTTCATGATGAGCGCCATAAGTTCCTTCTTGCTCACCGTATCACCGATTCCTCTTTGAGCATTGGTGATCTGCAAATATTCCTCGATCACATCACGTATCGCTTTTTCGTTTTCTCGCTTTGCGCGAATCTGTACATGCGCACTTATCTGCGCG
>CAYJPI010000272.1:0-3863 GCA_964372005.1 uncultured Oscillospiraceae bacterium
AGTTTACACGCAAGGTTAATGCACTTGCGGCTAATGAAATGCCGGATGTTATACTTGCAGAGCCGGTAGGAAGTTGCACCGACCTCGTAGCAACGATATACAAACCGCTTCAGATAACGCATAGCAGTAGTTTTTCGCTATCGCCGCTCACATGTGTGTGTGATCCTAAGCGCGCTAAACGTTTTTTGACGGCGAAGGATAGCGGATTCCAAAGCGAAATAAACTATCTGTTTTCAAAGCAACTTGAAGAAGCGGATATTATCTACTTGAATAAGGCTGATATCTACGATGCGCAAATGATAGAAGAAATTTCCGAGAAACTATCGGAAGTATACCCGGCTGCAACCATCGTAACCGGAGATTTCACGAACTGCGCAGCGAAATTGATCCCCCATATACTCGGCGTGCATGCCGACCGTGAAATTATGGACCTTGATTATGATACATATGCTCGCGCGGAGAAATGCCTTGGATGGTTTAACGGTAAATCCGAGATAAGTGCGGATGAAAATATCGATTTTCGTGCTTTCATTACCGCTTTCATGGACGATATATCGAAGCATGTCGATACGGCCGGAAGCGAGATAGCGCATCTGAAAGCATATACGATCGCGAGTGGTGGTTTCGTGAAAGCGTCTAAAACATTCTGCGATGATGAAACCCGTTTGAGCGGAGATATCAAGCGCGGATTATCTGCGAGTGTGGTTGTAAATGCGCGCATCAATATGGATCCCAAAAAGCTTGAAACTTTGGTGGAAAAATGCTTCTTCGATACTTGCGAGAGCATGAATATCAACGCGAAAGACTTCCTGTATGATTGCTTTTCCCCGGGAACACCCGACCCCACAGCGCGCAATCGCATGTATGGAGCCGAGGTTACGCCTTGCAAATGCAAATGCAGTGAATAATTAATTTAAGGCTGTTGTGGATATGAGATATACGCAATGGCCTTTTTTGGGTTGTGAGCTTATTAAAAAACACGCAAATTAAAGGATGGGGAATTATTGAATGAAGAAAAAGGCTCTAAAGGCGGCATTTCCGCTAACACTTCCGGTATGTGTGGGATTTTTGTTTATAGGCCTGTCATATGGCTTGTTTATGGACGGTATGGGCTTTTCATTCCTGTACCCTACACTTATGAGCTTGTTCATATTTGCAGGTTCGATGCAATTTGTGGCGGTTAATTTGCTTGTCGGTGCATTTGATCCTTTGCAGGCGTTTATTCTAACGCTTATGGTAAACGCAAGGCATCTGTTCTACGGAATATCGATGCTTGAACGTTTTAAAGGCACGGGATGGAAAAAGTTTTTCTTGATATTTGGAATGTGCGACGAATCGTTTTCCATCAACTGCGTCGTTGAGCCGCCCGAGGGTGTGGATAAAGGCTGGTTCATGTACTTTGTAACACTGCTAATACAAGGTTACTGGGTAATTGGCTCGGCAATTGGTGGACTGATGGGATATATCGTCGATTTTAATACGCGCGGAATAGAATTTGTCATGACTGCATTGTTCACTGTAATATTCGTGGGGCAATGGCAGGCGGTGGACAATCATTCGCCGGCACTTATAGGAATAGGATGTGCGGCACTATGCTTAATCGTGTTTGGAAGTGCAAACTTCATGATACCTGCGATGCTCGCAATCATGCTCTGCTTTGCACTAAAACGCGATATAAAACTTAAGAAGGAGAAAAAAGAGCAATGAGCATACAAGAACAAATAATTACACTTGGCGTAGTTATGCTAGGTACGATGATAACTCGCTTTTTGCCCTTTATTCTATTTCCTTCGAGCAAAACACCACCCAAGTACGTTACGTATCTTGGCACGGTATTGCCTTATGCCGTGATGGGACTTTTGATCGTTTATTGTTTGAAGGATGCGGTGTTCACATCTTTGCATGGGTTACCCGAGGGGATTGCAATGCTGGCAATTGTATTGCTACACATTTGGAAGAAAAACACGCTTTTAAGCATAGGCGCCGGAACGGTGCTATACATGGTATTGGTGCAATTTGTTTTCGTTTAATGATGCTTTGAACACCGCTGCTATATAGATAGGGTAAGTGTTCAAAATTTTTTCTCTTGCTTTTTCTTCCTTGCATCGTATAAAATGGCTATGAACGATGGCTATAGCGATCAAAGTACAAAAGAGAAAAAAAAATTACAATATGGGTAAAGATAATACTATAATTAAAGTCGAAAAGTTACTATAATGGTGGTGTAAGCATTGAAAAAACTCTTTTCCGCCGCACAAAGGATATCAAACATCATAAAGATGTTGTGCGAAATCGATTGTTTCGCAGTTGATATTTCAAGCGGCACAACCGTTCAACCGAAATTTTGCAACTATTGCGTAAGAGAACAAACACAAGTGTTTGAATCGCCCAAATGCATTGGTATTGGCACGAGTGCCATCTACAATGCCGAAAAATGGGGAGGAAAATACGAATTTCTGTGCCCGATTGGGTGTGGGTTTGTGGCCACATCGCTATCCGAAGGGGCCGAAATTGCCGCAGGAGTACTGATAGGACCTTTTTTGCTCGCGGATGATTTGGATGACGTGGAACATGATGTGCGAAGCTTTTTTCATGGCCACGAGAGCGAAAGGATGCTTAGTGCGGTTTTCGAACTACCTTCTCCTGGCTACCAACGTGTACCCTACATATCGGACATGGCGTTCATGCTAAGCTCATACTTGAGTGAAAGAGAAATACTCGATCAACGTGTAATGGAAATAAGCGGAAAATATCAAAATGGCATTCACGAATCGATTATGCGACTCAAGGACGATTCAAAGATGCAGGCGTATCCTATAGAGATCGAGAGAATGTTGCGCATGTACATCGTAAACGGCGATCGTCAGGGAGCGCAGAATGCACTGAATGACATTCTTGGGTACATCTATTTTGCCTCGGGTGGATCGTTTGCGGTTATGAAGGCGAGGGTTATCGAACTTACCGTTGTACTTTCAAGAGCAGCCATTGAAGGCGGCGCGAGCGTTAGCGAAGTGTTTGGCCTAAACTCCAATTATCTTGCTGAAATCGGGACTATAGAAAACTTTGATAAGCTTAATTCATGGTTGTACACTGTGTTAATGCGCTTTACAAATTCCGTGTTTAAGGTGGATGACACGAAGCATAGCGACATAATACAACGCGTTATGGAATACATAAACAATCACCTGTCAGACAAGATATCGCTTAATGATATCTCGAACTATGTTAACTTCTCCGTTTCCTACCTATCGCGTATCTTTAAGGAAGAAACGGGTGAGAATATATCGGCCTATATAAACCGAATGCGTGTGGAACAGGCCAAGGTGCTACTTTTAAATCCCAAGTATTCATTATTGGACATTGCGGCGATATCGGGATTTGAAGAACAGAGCTATTTCAATAAAGTCTTTAAGAAATTGTGCGGCATTACGCCGGGCAAATTCAGAGAAAAATACAAAAAAGGCGTGTAAACGCCCAAAACAGGAGGAAAAACCATGAGCAAATTGGAAGAGGTAAAGGTATTTTTACAACAGGGCAGAGCTAAGAACGTTAAGACTTTAGTTCAGGAACTTCTCGATGAAGGAACAGCTGCATCCACAATCCTTGAAGAAGGTCTTTTGGCCGGCATGAACATCATCGGCGAAAAATTCAAGAATGGTGAAGCCTATATCCCCGAAGTTCTCGTTGCTGCACGCGCAATGAACGCAGGCGTTGAAATCCTCAAGCCCGCACTCGCAGAGAGTGGCTCCAAAGCAAAGGGCAAAGCCGTTTTGGGCACTGTTAAGGGCGACTTGCACGATATCGGCAAGAACATCGTTCGCATCATGTTTGAAGGCCGCGGCATCGAAGTTATCGATCTCGGC
>CAYJPI010000273.1:0-3850 GCA_964372005.1 uncultured Oscillospiraceae bacterium
TATCATATGTTTCTACTGTAACTTTGCCGTCCGCATCCGTGGTGGTGACAACCGTGGAAACAAGGTTTTCGTTCGCATCAAATGTCTCTACGGTGGTCGTGCCGTCCGCATCCGTGGTGGTAACGGTCGTGGAAACAAGGTTATTGTTTGCATCAAATGTTTCTACTGTGACTTTGCCGTCCGCATCCGTGGTGGTGGTAACCTTACTGCCCGAAGCGGAATAAAGCTCCGCCGTGCCGCCCGTGGCGGTGTAAGTGCCGGTTATGGCCTTGCTAAGCTTACTTCCTGCGTCATTCCCTGCAACGAGCGAGCCTCCTTCTTGGGTCACGTTACCATCAATAGCAGGAACATTATTGACTCCCACGCGCCCGGGATTTACGGTTAAAGTACCGCTTTTAAGGAGTATATTTGCATCGATTCCGCTGATGGACGGCTCAGCACCCGTACTATTCCCCCCCGTAGCCGACAAAGAACCGCCTACTTCCGCGGTTATGGTTAGTGTGCCTGTTGCCGAAAGGGCGACAGAGCCACCAATTTTTCCTGTCACCGCATTCTTCCCCACAAGGTGCAGGTTTAAGTCGCCAACTTTGGAATGAATATATGTGCCATTGTAGTTTGTTAAGGTTAGGGTGTTGGTAGCCGTATCGTAGCTTAAACCCGTGGGGAGTTCAGGGCTAATGCCGGTAGCTGATACGGTGAAAGTAGTGCTGCCAATCATGATCCGTCCCGATGCCGCAAAAGCAGGCAAGGCGGTTAGCACGGCGGTTAGTGCCATGCAAAGGGTTAGGGTAAGGCATAATAGTCGTTTTGTTTTCATATGTGTGTTCCCCCTTTTCGTTTTTTTTAAATTATATTGTATTTACAGCCGAATAGCAAGGATATGTTTTGTTACCTGTTTTTGGGTATCATTCTATTGCCCATGCGCTATAACACGGGAACGGTCGAAGGAAACGGGTAAGGGACGGTCGAGACCGTCCCCTACTCACTCTTAAGGCAATTGTGAGCCCATTCTTAAAACATGGTAGTTGTAGTTGAACTTAGAGTTTTCGCCCGTGGTGTAATACGCGCTCTGCATGCGCTTGAGTATAGTTTTTGCGATGTCATGCGTGGGTATGTTGGGTAAAAGCACGACATATTGGTTAAGGCTGTATCTTGCAATGGTATCGCCGCTTCTTAAACGCTGTTGTATGATGTCGAGAAGCAGCTTCATCGCCTTATCGGTCTCTATGGGGTTCAGTTCCTTCATCCCTACATATTGAAGGCTTATTATCGCAAGGAACATGGGAGTGTCTTGCCTCTTCATGTTTCGCATGTAAAGGCTGTAGATATCCTTGAATATCGAGTAATCGCACACGAACGCGCCCTTGAGTTTTTCTTCCTCCTCAACAAGCTCGGCATGGATTTTCTCGATGGTGGATTCGGTGTTGCGCGACTCTAGCATCAACTCCTTGTAGAAGTCGAGTATCGCATCCGAGGGCTTGATGCCAAGATGTATGTAGTGAAGCTCGGTTACGTTCTGATACTGCGCGAGCGCATCTTTCGCCTTGCCTATGCGCATGAGCGCCTGCATCAATTCGATATTGAGTAGCGAGTCGAAAACATCGATTTCGAGCGCGACCTTGCAAACTCTAATTACCTGATTATACTCTTCAACCTTATTCAAAAGGTCGATATATTGATACGTCGTTTTCAGGTACAAATTGCGATAGTAGTATGTTTTTGGAGCAACCCAAGCGCTAAGGCCGGAATTTGCCAAGATATCATCCTCGTAAAGATCCATAACCTCTTCGAATAGCATGCGCGACTCATCGGTGAGATCTGTGATATTCTTCAATTGCTCGGCAATTTCTTCAATGCGAAATACATCGATCATGCAATCGAGATCGGGATTCCATGTGTATGCTTTTTGCTTCGTAAGTATCGCATCCTCAAGGCCGAACTCTAAGAGATCCTTCCTCAAACGGCTCACGAGCGTTTTTAATGAGCTTTCTAGGTTGGCATCATCCTTGCCCTCCCAAAGCACATCTATCAGCGTTGAAACGGATACGGGCTTATCCCTATTAATAAGCAAATACTCAAGTAAAAGCACCTTTTTAGGGGATTGCCTCAACTTTTCCGCTATATCAATGCCATCTTTGCAAATCTTAAAGTCGCCAAGTAGCGTAATCTCAATCATTGGTTCTGACCCCCCATCGCCAAAGACTCTTCGCCGAGACGTTTTATTTCGTGTGTAATGGTACATGAGCTAAACTCGTTCATTGCATTAAATGCCGCCTCAAGACGCTCAAGAACCAGATGTGCCGCCGCATTGCTTGAAACGCTCGGCAAAAGGAGCATGCACTGTGTCATGCCCATCTGACATGCTATATCACCGGAACGCAGTTTGGCCTTTGCAAGATTTAACAGTGCATCCATGTAAGCGCTTACGCCGGTTAGCGGGTCAACGGTATTTTCGTCAACCCTAAGGGTAATAAGCGCCAAATAGGAATCTATACCGCGGCGCGCAAGATTCTTTGAATAGAGCGAGAACATCTCCCGGAACACCGCATAATCACACACATAAGCGCCATTATCATCCCTGTTTTCGTTTAGCTCTTGCTCTATCTGCATAGCCGCCTGTAAAAGCCCATGCCCCTTTTTGATAACGCTTCGATATATGCCCATCATCTCTTCCGCGGTGGCACGGTCGGTAAATTCGCGGCGGTGTTCAACCGTATGCCTGAAATACGGTATGGCCTCGCGCTCGCTTCCTTCGCGAACCAGAGCTTGCATGAGCGATATGTTTAGCGGGGTTTCTTCCGCGCTAACCTTCAAAGCGGTTTTGCAAACGCGAATAACATCATCGTAATCGCCACTATCGGTGAGCAAAGCGACATAACGCTTGGCGGCATCAAGATACATCTCGCGATACCGTTCGACATGCTCGGCAATATGTTCCTTTATCTTGTACCCATCAAAAATATCGGCCTTATATAAGGATAACATCTCCTCAAATTTGGCGCGAATATCGGGCGTAAGCGTATCGGCATCAATGGTTTGTTCGTACAGCGCTTCGAGGATGCCGATGTCGAGCGATTCGTTTAGTGTGGGATTCCAAAGATAAGAGCTCTTATCGGTCAACACGGCATCAACCACGCCGCAACTTTCAAGCTCCTTACGTAGCCTTGATACGAGCGCCTTGAGCGTGCTTGAATTTTGCGCCTCATCGGAAGAATTGCCAAGAACCGAAGAAAGCTTGCGAATATCTACTCGTTCACCTTTATGAGCGAGAAGGTACTGCAACAGCAGAATTTTTTTATCGGAGGATTCGAATTTGCTTGCGATGTTAACATCACCGACGTAGAATTGGAATTCCCCCAATGTTGATATTTTTATTCTTTCCATGCGCACCCCCCTCATATTTGTTTACAATTAATATAATTCTACCATCAAATCCCCTTTTTATCAATAAAAAAATAGCAAACCGCTCAAAAAAAAATCTAAGAAATTGCCGCGAGGGTATTGGTTATTTTGCGAAAACGTGATACAATTCTTTGTAGACAAGACTTAGGAGTGTATTCATCCTATGAGGTTTCGTACCATTACGCGGATCATCGCTTTAACGATGATTCTGGCAATGATAATATCCGGTTGCGGAGAAGTGGAAGTGGATTTAGATTCACTTTCATTTGGTGATGCTTCCGATTCATCTTCAACCGCACACGCGTCAAGCGGGAGTAGCGGCTCTTCCGGTGCGTCATCTAATGCTGTGGGGACTCGAAATTCGGATGCAAGCATATTAAAACCGACAGCATCGGGGACGGACGTAATAGAGGGCAATGCCTCGGTTATCGATGTTTCTAACAGCTCC
>CAYJPI010000274.1:0-3837 GCA_964372005.1 uncultured Oscillospiraceae bacterium
ACACTCACAGCTTTCCCATCATCAAAGTATGCACCGAAACGCTCGAGCGATCGCGTAAAAAGGAGTATCTCCACCGCACCGGTTATCCCTTCAAGTGTGGCATACCCCATCATTCCGTTGCCGGACTTAACAGGACGCACCTTCTTGTTTCGTATGAGGCCGCCAACCTTCACGCGTGCATTGTCTATAATCGGTGGCTCTTCTCCCGTGGCTTCCATAATCTGCGCAACGGTGAAATCCATCACATCGAGTGCACCCAAGTAATCCTGAAGCGGATGGCCGCTCACATATACGCCGAGCGCATCGTACTCGCGCGCGAGTAGCTCGGTATGCACAAACTCATCAATGTTCGGTAAAGATATTGAAGCCGCTCTAATCGCACTTTTATCAACCCCTGCCATGTCAAACAGCGAAAGCTGGCCTATCTCCCTTGCCTTCCTCGACTTAGCAGATGAATCTATCGCTCGCTCATACACCATGATAAGTTGCGAGCGCTTCACATCCATGCTGTCAAAGCCGCCGGAGAGTATTATGCCCTCGAGCATCCTTTTATTTAACCCGTCAACGCGCTCTGTAAAATCAAAGAAATCGGAAAAATCACCGCCACGCGCTCTCTCTTTCACCATCGTTTCCATCGCCGCCGCGCCCACATTTCGTATCGCCGCTAAACCGAAACGAATGCCACCATTCTCCACGGTAAACCTTGCAAATGATCTATTAACATCGGGCGGACGCACCTCTATTCCCATGCGCCTTGCGATATACACATATTCCGCCACCTTGTCCGCATTGCCCATGTAGCTGTTTAAAAGCGCAGCCATAAACTCCACCTTGAAGTAGTATTTGAGGTATGCAGTGCGATAAGCCACAACAGCATAGCAGGCCGCATGCGACTTGTTGAATGCGTAGGATGCAAAATCCATCATCTCGTCAAATATCTTCTCCGCGACGGATTCGGGAACGCCGTTTTTCACCGCGCCCGGCACATCCTCCTCGTCATTCCCAAAAACGAAGTTATGCCTTTCCTTAGCCATTACATCATGCTTTTTCTTGCTCATTGCGCGGCGCACAAGGTCGCTGCGCCCAAGCGAATATCCACCGACATCGCGCACAATTTGCATTACTTGCTCTTGATACACCATGCACCCATACGTCGCTTCGAGTATCGGTTTAAGCGTATCATGTGCATACACTACCTTTGCCGTACCATGCTTGGATGCAACATATCTTGGGATTTGCGCCATCGGTCCCGGGCGAAAAAGCGATATTCCGGCTATGATATCCTCGAAGCTATCGGGTTTCAACTGCATCATAAACTGTCGCATCCCTGCAGATTCAAGCTGGAATACCCCGTCTGTTTCACCCCTCGATATCATCTGATACACCTTGGGGTCGTCAAATGCCATCTCATATATATCAGGCGCAATTTTTCCGCTTTGCTTTATATAGTCGAGCGCATCGCGAATAACGGTTAAGGTTCTAAGCCCCAGAAAATCCATCTTGAGTAGGCCAAGTTCTTCAAGCGTTCCCATCGGGAATTGTGTGGTAACCGATGCATCATTCTTTTGTAGCGGCACAACCTCGGTTATAGGTAGTTTGGAAATAACCACGCCTGCCGCATGGGTTGATGCATGGCGCGGCAAGCCCTCGAGCTTCTTCCCAAGGTCTATAATTTGCTGAACGCTCGGATCTTTTTCGTACAGTGTTCGTAAATCCTGTGATGATTTAAGCGCCTTATCAAGCGTCATCTGTAATTCAAAGGGAACAGCTTTCGCCACCTTGTCCGTGTCGGCATAGGGTACACGTAAAACGCGCCCAACATCGCGCACCACTGCACGTGCCGCCATCGTTCCGAATGTTATTATCTGTGCTACATGGTCCGCTCCGTATTTTTCCACAACATAATCGATTACCTCCTGCCTTCTCTCGTAGCAAAAGTCAACATCGAAATCAGGCATCGATATCCTCTCGGGGTTCAAAAAACGTTCGAAGAGCAAGCCGTACTTTAATGGATCAACGTCCGTAATGTCAAGCGCATACGCGACAAGGCTACCCGCGCCGCTACCTCTACCCGGCCCAACAATTATCCCATTGCATTTCGCCTAATAAATAAAATCCCAAACTATTAGAAAGTAATCCACGAAGCCCATGCTCTTTATTACATCAAGCTCGTAGTTTAACCTCGCTATCGCATCAAGGTCAGCATCGGGCATTTTCTTTTTCAAACCTTCGATGCTTAACTTATCAAGATAATCCGCGTTTTCCATGCCATCAGGCGCGACAAATCCAGGCAAGTGCCGCCCGTCAAAATCGATATCATATTCGCACTTATCGGCTACCTTCGCCGTATTTTCGATAGCGTCAAAGTCGTTCGGAAACAATGCTCGCATTTCGCTTTCGCTTTTTAGATAAAACTCCTCCGTCTGCATCTTCATGCGGTCGGTCTCGTCTACAAAGCGGTTAGTTTGAATGCACATCAAAACATCCTGCGCATTCGCATCATCCTTTTGGACATAGTGAACGTCATTCGTTATTACCATCGGTATATCGAGTGCGTTCGCAATCTTCCTAAGCCCGGGAAGTACCTTCTTCTGCTCCTCGATGCCATGATCCTGCAATTCGATATAGAAATCCTCACCGAAGATATCGAGCAGTCGTTTCGCATGCTCCAACGCGCCGGCTTCATCGCCTATAAGCAATCTTTGCGGAATATCGCCTGCCAAGCACGCGGAAAGGCACACTATCCCCTCCGAATATTTCCTCAGCGCATCATAATCAACCCTCGGCTTGTAGTAAAACCCCTCCAAGAAGCCCAGGGAGCTTAATTGCATAAGATTATGATAGCCAGTCTCGTTCTTCGCCAAAAGCACAAGGTGCGCGTACTCACGATCAAGCTTTCCCTCACGGTCAAACAACGATCGTGGCGCGACGTATGCCTCGAAACCGAGGATGGGCTTTATCCCTGCCTTTTTGCACGCCTTATAAAAATCGACCACGCCGTACAATACGCCGTGGTCGGTAATTGCCAAGGCGTTCATCCCCTGGGCTTTTGCGCAATCCACAAGATCCTGCACGCGCGCCGCGCCATCAAGCAGGCTATACTGTGTATGTACATGCAAATGCGTAAACGCCATCGTTATGCCTTTTTGTCGAACAGGTTCACAATCGCCGTAATGGCCGCCTGTTCATCGGGGCCGTTTGCAAATAGATGAATTGTATCTCCCTCGGGAACGTTAAGCGATAATACTCCCATTACCGACTTGGCATTCACCTTTTTATTTCCTTTTTCAATGAGCATCTGCGAAGCAAACTCGCCGGCTACCTGTACAAATTCCGCCGCGACCCTTGTGCGAAGCCCACCCTCACGATTCACGGTTATGACCTTGTTTACCATTGTGCGTCCTCCTTCGTAGTTTGTTTTATATCGAGCCGTTAAACGGCTTGATTCCGTAATGCTTAACTATAGCGTTCCGCCATTCATCTCTCGCGCCATGCGCACGATGCGCTGCAACCTATGGTTGATGCAACTTTTGCTCACTCCGGCAAGTTGCGCAAGTTCAATCAGCGATGCATCGGGATTGTTGAGGCGTAGCTCTGCTGTCTCAAAAAGAACCGGCGTTAACTTCCTCAAATCCGATTCACTGTCTATGATGCGTATAGCATCCACCTGCTCGCCTGCCGCGGTAACGGTTTTACCGATGTTCGCTGTTTCACAATTGCTGGTTCTGTTGATATAATTGCGCAATTCTCGCTCTGCCCTTGTATCCTCAAAGTCAAGCGTGGACGATGAGGCACCAAGAAGCGCCAAAAAGTCTGCAATTACGTCACCCTCCTTTA
>CAYJPI010000275.1:0-3830 GCA_964372005.1 uncultured Oscillospiraceae bacterium
GCGATGCTTCCTCAATATCAAACTCGGCAACCATGCGCCCTTCATTCATAACATAAATGCGGTCGCTCATTCCGAGTACCTCGGGAAGCTCCGAGGAAATCATGATAACTGACTTACCTTGCGCCGCGAGATCATTGATAATGCAGTAGATCTCGTATTTTGCGCCAACGTCGATGCCGCGCGTAGGCTCGTCGAGTATAAGGATATCGGGGTGTGTGAACATCCACTTCGCGAGAAGCACCTTTTGCTGATTACCGCCCGAAAGATTGCCGACATTCTGATCTACGCTTGTACACTTGGTTTTGAATTTCGTTTTATAATCGTTTGACACCACATACTCTTGATCTACGTCGATAACGCCCTTTGCGGTAACTTCATTGAGGTTTGCGAGTGTTGTGTTCATGCGGATACTCTCGGACAGAATGAGCCCGTTGCCCTTGCGATCCTCCGTAACATACGCTATCTTGTTTTCAATTGCGGAACGTTCATTAGAAATGTTAACTACCTTTCCGTCGATCTTCAAGGTTCCTTTGATGTTCGTGCCATAGCTCTTGCCAAATATGCTCATCGCAAGCTCGGTACGCCCTGCGCCCATAAGCCCCGATATACCCACAACCTCGCCACGACGAACTTGGAAGCTGACATCATCAACTACCTTGCGCTCGCGATATAGGGGGTGTGATACATTCCAGTTTTCAACCTCCAAACACACATCTCCGATTTTAACGTTCTCACGTTTGGGGAAACGGTCGGAAAGTTCGCGGCCAACCATGCCGCTTATAATGCGCGGTTCGGTTACTTCGCCCGTGCGATTATCAAGTGTTTCTATAGTTTCGCCATCACGTATGATGGTGATTTTATCCGATACATATTGTATTTCGTTGAGTTTATGGGAGATAATGATGCTTGTCATGCCTTGCTTCTTGAACTTTAACATAAGGTCGAGAAGTGCCTTCGAGTCCGACTCATTCAAAGATGAAGTCGGTTCATCAAGGATGAGAAGTTTTGCGTCCTTTGCAAGCGCTTTTGCGATTTCGACGAGCTGCTGTTTGCCCACGCCGATATCTTTAACGAGTGTTCGCGACGATTCTGTTAAGCCAACCGAGCGAATGTACTTGTCCGCTTCCGCGTATGTTTCGTTCCAGTCGATGCCGCCCATCGCGTCCCTCTTCTCATTGCCGAGGAAAAGGTTTTCGCCTATGCTCATGTAAGGTATAAGTGCAAGTTCTTGATGTATAATTACAATGCCTTGTTCTTCGCTGTCTTTAATCCTATTAAATTTGCTTACTTTTTCGTTATATATGATATCGCCTTCATATGTTCCGAACGGGTAAACGCCCGAAAGCACATTCATCAGTGTCGATTTTCCTGCGCCGTTTTCACCGATGAGCGCGTGGATTTCGCCTTCTTCTACGCTGAAATTCACGTCCTTCAAAGCTACAACGCCGGAGAACTTTTTAACGATATTCTTCATTTCTAACAATATCTTACTCACGGCTTCCTCCAATGCTTGGGTGCGGTAAAACGATTCATTTTATGTAAAAACTAACCGTTTTGCCTGATTTTTTGTAAAATTGAGGATACAGGCACAGTGCACCTGTATCCCCAAAAGATCATTATTGGTTTATTGGTTTATTGTTTATGCGAGCTGGTCGACAGTGTAGTAACCGCTATCGATGAGAAGCTCCTGGTAGTTGTCGATGGTGCCGAGAACGGGCTCGCAGAGGAAGCTCGGAACGGTAACGACATTGTTGTTGTAGGTCTCGGTGTCGAGGCCTGCAATCTCGGTGCCGGAAACGATAGCATCAACCATCTTAACGGTTTCCGTAGCGAGGGTACGGGTGTCCTTGAACACGCTCATGGACTGTGTGCCTGCGATCATGTTCTTAACGCTCTGGATATCGCAATCCTGGCCGGTGAGGATGGGGAAAGTGCCGGTGTAGCTGGATGCAAGTGCGTTTGTTACGCCCTGTGCGGTGGAGTCGTTCGAAGCGAGAACAGCGTGGAGCTCGGTGCCATCGGCATAGAAGGAGCCGAGGATTGTTTCGAAACGAGCTTGCGCTGCATCTGTTGCCCAGTTAACGGTAGCAACTTCAGCCTGCTCAACCTGGCCGGAAGGAGTTACGAGCTTGCCAGCATCGATGTAGGGCTGAAGAACGCTCATAGCGCCGCCAAAGAAGAAGTTGATGTTGTTGTCGCCGGGATCGCCGGTGATGAACTCGATGTTGAAGGGGCCTTCAGCATTGTCAAGATCAAGTGCATCGCGGAGGTATTCGCCCTGCTTTACGCCAACATCCCAGTTGTCGAAAGTAGCGTAGTAGGAAACTGCATCACTGTCCATGATGAGGCGATCGTAGGCGATAACGGGGATGTTAGCAGCCTTAGCTTCGCTCATTACAGTACCCAAGGAGGAACCGTCGATGGAAGCGATAACGAGAACTTCAACGCCGCCTGCGATCATGTTCTGGATCTGGGAAACCTGAGTTGCGATGTCGTTCGCAGCATACTGAAGATCAACGGTGTAGCCGGCTTCTTCGAGCTGTGCCTTCATGTTTGCGCCATCCTGGTTCCAACGCTGGAGATCCTGTGTGGGCATCGATACGCCGATGAGGTTGCCGCCTGCTGCAGGTGCTTCCTCGGCGGGTGCTTCCTCAGCGGGTGCTGCTTCTGCAGCGGGGGCTTCTGCTGCCGGGGCTTCTGCTGCGGGTGCTTCCTCAGCGGGTGCGCAAGCGACTGCGCTTACTGCAAGCAACATGCTTAGGGCGATTGTTAAGAGTTTCTTCATTGTTTTGTGTTCCTTTCTTCCTCTTGTATTATTGTGACCTCATATTATATGAGGGTACACACTGTAAATAGGTACTGTAAATAGGTAATGCCATGCGCATACTCTTCTTACATCTTACATCAAATCGCGATGCAAATCATCGTAGTGGGTTGTTGAAAAATTTGTTATATTGTAAATTTCGATAAAATTTGAAGTCACCGGCACAAAGCAGCACTTGCATCTTTGCTGTTTAACGCCACATTGTTTTGGCTTCGACTCCCTTAAGTTAATTTGCCCCTTAATTTATATTCTTAATTTTCTGCTTCTTCGCCTTAATTTCGCTTACTTAATGACATTAGTATACCTTAAATTGTGTAATTGTCAATAGTTTGTGCGCATTTTTTGCAAAAAAACATTTTAGATTAAGTATTGCAAAGCCTGTTTTTCTATGGTATTCTTAAACCATAACTAAAAATTAAGTAAAATTCGTTCGAGATACATAAGTAAATTTAATGGAGAGGAGGTCTGATTAATGGCAGTTACAGCGAAAGAAATAGCACAAAAACTAGGGATTTCGGCCGCCGCTGTGTCGATGGCACTTAATGGGAAGGGTGGCGTAAGCGAAGATACTCGTAAGCGCATATTAAGTGAAGCCAAAAAGTATGGTTATATCCCGCCCGGCATGGCAAAGATGCGTGAGAAAAAAGCTAGGGTTTCTCAATCGGCAAATACATTTAGCTTTATTGTTTATGTAGGCGCGGGCATCGCTGCGCAAACCACCTTTTCAACATTTGTTTTGCAAGGGGCGGCCGCTCGTGCTCAAGCACATGGCTATCGAGTTGTTGTGCACTATTTATTCGAGGAACAATCGCTCGATGAGCAACTGCTTATAATCGCTGAAGGTACAAGAGGTGTCATCCTCCTCGGGACGGATATCACAACTAAACAATGCAACTTAATTTGTGATAAGCTTATGAAATTTTTAAGCGTTCCGGTGGTAGTGGTAGATAATCCCTTATTCTCTTCGCGCATCGACTGTGTCGGTAATGATAATGTATATGGCGCA
>CAYJPI010000276.1:0-3805 GCA_964372005.1 uncultured Oscillospiraceae bacterium
AACCCCGATGCGCTCCAATACTTTCTCTTTTCCTTCGCGGCTGACTTTGGGGAGATCATACAGGAATTTCGTTCGGAAGGGCGAGGATAGAACCACAGCGGCGCTCACTGCTTCATTTTGAAGGCAGAGCGCCGCTTTTATATGCCCGCATGTCACGATTTAGGGGCAAAAAAGCCTTGTGTTATGTGGGCTTTTGAACACAAGAACATAATCGACGAGCCTACGTTTATCATCCATTAAAATCAACGTTCCATTGCGTGACATCAATAGAAAAAGGAGTGAGGAGAATGGCCGTTTTCAGAGTTGAGAAAACAAAGGGCTACACCGTTATGAGTAACCACCATTTGCGCAACAAAAGTTTGACGCTTAAGGCCAAGGGGCTGTTGTCTCAGATACTGTCCTTGCCGGATGACTGGGACTATACCCTTGCTGGGCTGTCGCAAATCAACCGCGAGAAGATAGATGCAATACGCCAGGCTGTGCGAGAGCTTGAAGAAGCAGGCTACATAGTGCGGACAAGAACACGCGACGCGAAAGGTTGTTTGCGCGGTGCCGACTATGTTATCTACGAGCAGCCGCGCTCGCCTATCTCGGATTTGCCTGTGTCGGATAATCCAATGTTGGAAAATCCCACATTGGAAAACCCAGTGTTGGAAAATCCAATGGAATTAAGTATAGATGAATCAAAGACGGATGAATCAAAAAAAGAAAAACTAAGTACGCATACATCAAGTACCGATTCCATTCCTATCCCTTCCCTCCCTATGAAACAGCGTATCAAAGCTGCATCGGAAGGGACGGAAACGGGTGGGCAGGCGGCATATGGAATCTATAAGGAAATCATCAAGGAAAACATCGAGTACGATCATTTTATCGATAATCGGATCATCCCCAAGGATCGTTTGGATGAAATCGTGGATATCATGCTTGAAACCATATGCACCGCGAGAAAGACCTTGCGTATTGCAGGGGATGACTTGCCTGCCGAGCTCGTGAAAGCAAAATTCATGAAACTCGATAGCTCGCACATCGAGTTTATCGTGAACTGCATGAACGAGAACACGTCAAAGATACGCAACATCAAGCAATACCTAAGGGCGGTACTCTTTAACGCACCGTCCACCATCGACCATTACTACACCGCCCTTGTTGCACATGATATGGCGCATTCTCTCGATGCAGTGCCATGCAATATGGAGGATAGGAGGACAGGCAATGCAAGATGAGGTGAACGAAAAAACCATAGCACTCTCGATAAAAGCAACCAAGCTAACCGCGGCACTTCTACAAAAGGCAATCAGAAAAATCATCATAGATAGCAAGGCTCAACTTAACAAACAACGCTCAAAGCGACTCATGCCGCCCAAAGGCAAGCAAAGCTTAAAGCAACTCATGAAGCAAGACGCCGGTGTCTCCAACATTGAAATCACCGATGACAATATCAAAGCATTTTCAGCGACGGCAAAGAAATACGGCGTTGACTTTGCACTAAAGAAGGACACGACCGAGACCCCTCCCCGTTATCTTGTCTTTTTTAAGGGGCGGGATGCAGATGTGTTGACGGCAGCCTTTCAGGAGTTCTCGGCAAAGAAGCTCAACCGCGATGAAAAGCCCTCCATCCGCAAAATGCTACATACGTTCAAGGCGCTCGCCTTGGAGCGAAATGCCGAACGTAGCAAGGTGAAAAACAAGGATAAGGAGCTGTCACTATGAGCGTCAAGGTGAAGAGGCTGATCATTCTCAATGCCCCATATTTGTTAATCGCCTATGGATTCAATAAAATTGCGCAAGCTTTTGCTCTCGCTCACGGCATTGATTTTTCCGCAAAGCTATTTGCCTTAGGCGATGGATTCGCCGCTGCCCTCGCATCGCCAATGCTGAGTTTTGGAGGATTCGAACTTCTGATAGGCATTACAGGAGCGGCATTGATACGGCTCGTTGTATACGCGAAAGGCAAGAATGCAAAGAAGTACCGAAAAGGCGAAGAATACGGCTCGGCCAGATGGGGCAACGCGCAGGACATCAAACCGTATATAGATCCAACTTTTGAAAACAATGTACTGCTCACCCAAACCGAGAGGCTGATGATGAATAGCCGCCCCAAAGATCCGAAGCATGCGAGGAACAAAAATGTCTTGGTCATCGGTGGCAGCGGTAGCGGAAAGACAAGATTCTTTGTTAAGCCGAATTTGATGCAGATGCACAGCTCTTATTGCGTGGCCGATCCGAAGGGGCAGCTCGTGGGTGAGGTTGGAAGCCTACTACACCGAAACGGCTATCGAATCAAGGTGCTAAACACCATCAACTTTAAGAAATCCATGCGATACAATCCCTTTGCCTATATCCGAAGTGAGAAGGACATTTTGAAACTCGTGAACACCATTATCTCCAATACCAAAGGAGACGGCGAGAAGGCAGGGGAAGATTTTTGGACTAAAGCCGAGAAGCTCTATTATGCCGCATTAATCGGCTATATCTACTACGAAGCACCCGATGATGAAAAAAACTTCACAACGCTCGTCGATATGATCAATGCATCGGAAGCCCGTGAGGACGATGAACAATTCCAAAGCCCCATCGACATCATGTTCAAGCGTTTGGAGCAAAGAGACCCCGAACACTTTGCCGTGAGGCAATACAAGAAATTCTCACTTGCGGCCGGAAAAACGCTAAAGAGCATATTGGTAAGCTGTGGTGCGAGGCTTGCACCCTTTGATATCCGCGAGCTTAGGGAGCTGATGGAGGTTGATGAAATGGAGCTCGATACACTGGGCGATCGAAAGACGGCACTTTTCGTCATCATATCGGACACCGATGACACATTTAATTTCGTGGTATCCATCCTCTACACGCAAATGTTTAATTTGCTATGCGACAAAGCCGATGATGTATACGGCGGGCGACTACCCATCCATGTGCGCTGCTTGCTTGATGAATTTGCAAACACCGGAAAGATTCCGAATTTTGAAAAGCTCATCGCCACCATACGAAGCCGCGAAATATCTGCTTGCATCATCTTGCAGGCGCAAAGTCAGCTAAAGGCGATATATAAGGACAACGCAGATACTGTCATAGGGAATTGTGACACGACGCTTTTTCTTGGCGGCAAGGAAAAAACAACGCTCAAGGAGATGTCCGACCTTCTTGGAAAGGAGACAATCGACATCGTAAACGCCAGCGACACGCGCGGACAAAGCCGCAGCTACGGCATGAATTTTCAGAAGCTTGGCAAGGCGCTCATGACACAGGATGAAATCGCGATTATGGATAGCGGCAAGTGCATATTGCAGTTACGCGGTGTGCGGCCGTTTCTTTCAAACAAGTACGATATCACAAAACACCCGAGGTATAAATATCTCTCGGACTACGACAAGAAGAATGCCTTTGATATGGAAAAGCACTTGCGAGGGCGCAAAGCGATTGTGAAACCCGACGAGGTGTTTGACTATTATGATGTGGGTGAACCGGATACAGCAGAATAGAAAGGCGGTGATATTATCGGTAAAGCAAATATGCGGTATAGGGTACGCTCCCCCACTCACAAAACCTTGCGGTAGTTTAATGACTATCGCTTTTTTGTGCCAAGAATCAAGTATCAACAGTAAATCAATATTTTACGGCCGTGCAAACGGCAGAAAGTGAGTACATTATGGAATTTTTTGATTCGGCAGTAGGTGTATTACAGACACTCGTCATTGCACTCGGTGCAGGCCTTGGGATTTGGGGCGTTGTCAACCTCTTGGAGGGGTATGGTAACGATAACCCCGGGGCGAATGCACAAAGCACATAAAGTAACAAACACCAA
>CAYJPI010000277.1:0-3767 GCA_964372005.1 uncultured Oscillospiraceae bacterium
GATACCTCAAGTATTTTCTCGACCGTTTGCTCCGGATATTTATTTCTCGCCATTCCTGCACCTCTCATACCATTGGTATGTAATTATGGTATCATACCGGTGGTATGTGTATCAAGGAGGGGTGTGGGCCTGTTGTGGAGCGGTTACGGGTGGCGCAACCACTACCATTTCAGCACATTTTCAAGCCTGACAAAATCAACCACCGCCATGTTCTTAACCTTCATAGTAGCGACCCCGGTGGGGGCAAAGAAGCTTAGCCTAATATGGCAAATTCCCTTCTTTTGTTTCAATCGGGTGGTTAGCTTTTCAATGCTCTCGATTTTCGAGGTCGGCACGATGGTCATGTTCTTTGCATAACCGCCGCGAACGAAGGTGACCGTTTCATCGCTTATGTGCATGGCTGTGGTTTTATATGCCATCACTATATAGCCCACGGTTATGGCTTCGAGCATGGCACAGGCGGCGATTACATACGGGTTTTGAAATATCACCGCAACGATGATTCCGATTATAAATGCAATGAACCAAAAATTGAAAAAGAAATACCGGAAAGCACGTTTTTGGGGCTTTGTAAACTCGCTCGGTATATCGAATTCCGGGAAGAATTTTTTGGCGACCGCATACACGTCATCACGCTTACCAAATGGGTAAAAGATCGTTTGCACAGCGTCCTCGCCTACGGTTTCTCCATAACCCATCGCGTACACATCAAGGCGATAGTAGCCGAACATGCGCATCAGCATCGATTGCTGTATGTTGATGCCGCACACTTTATGGCGCGGCAAAGTGAAACTGCGTTTTTTAAGCAACCCGTAATTGATGAGCAGTTTGTTGCCTTCGCTTTTGAGCGTGAATCCGTAATAGGTGAACAATGTGGATATTACAGACCAAACGAGCGCTATAAAGTAGCACAGCCCGAAAAGCCCGGCTATTAACCCCGTTACTATCGGGAGTGTTTGGAACGACATTTCAGCATTGAGAACAGGGAAACTCTCCAAAATATACCGCTCAACGTCCGTCAGTAGCATGGGAATAATGCTCTGCGCAAAGGGGATTATCAGAGCAACCAAGGCGAACATTTGTATGAAATAACCGATTTTACCTTGTAATAAACCCATCAATATGAATGCACCTGCATTGACTTTCACGATATCGGCATGTGTTGCCTCTTCCTGTACTGTTTCGGCTCTTTCGCTTAACAACAGGCTTTTTACATACAATGCTTCTTCCTTCTTGAATGCCATGACGGATTCTGTAATCGCACCTTGTGCCGCATTATCGATGCGCAATTTGCACACACCTGCGAGCTGTTGCAATATGCTTTGTGATACGTCCACGGTCGATATCGTGCTCTTGGGGATTTGCGTGGTTTTCTTGTTAAACAGCCCACGCCTGATGATGAGGTTCTGCTCGTCAATTTCGTATTTCGTTGTAAAATGCGCTATGAACTTGTTTATCGGTGATAATAACAGAAATAGCGACGCGATGATCTCGCCCATCACCTCATCCGCCGAAACAGCGGCCGAAACGAGCAAAACGAGACCGATTATCGCCAAGAAGAAATCCTTCAAGAAATTATCGAATATGAGTATGAAATGCCCTCGCTTAGGTCCAAACATTAGGCATCCTCCCGTGCTTCAAGGCGAATTTGCAAGCGATCGTTGAGCTTTTTCGAGAGATCTGCCGCTGTTTCCTCGCTAAGCCCCATTATATCGAAACTTCCACTCGCCGTATGAACCTTGAGAGTCACCAAGCCGAAGCGCCTGCTAAGCGGCCCCCTCGAAATTGTAAGATGCTGTATGCGCACGATGGGAATGATCGACGCTTTTAAGAAGAATATGCCATGCTCGATATGCACTTTTTCGGGTGTGATCGCATACTGCCATTGGCGATATTCTATCGCAGGAAATATGAAAATCCCCATCAAATGCCATGCACAAAACGCGCCGAACGCCCAAGAAACATACAACATGAACGCAATTTCCGCGAAATGATACAGCGAAAATGCAACCGCAAACAACAAGAAAAACACCGCAAATATGATGATTCGCGATGCTCTCCAAAGCGCAACCGCCCTTTTATCGGGCTTAGTAAATTCCATATTACAGATTTACTCCTCTTTGTGTTTTATGTAATTATATCATACTTGGAGACATTGTGTCGAATATAACATTGCCCCTAAAACTCCTCCTTATATTCCACGACAATCTCCCCGTTCGGCGCATACACGGTGCGATTCTGCACATGCATATGATTCTCCGATCCGATCGTTTGGCGATGGAACAAGTGTTCATGCGTGAAGCCCATTTCGTCCGTTGCATTTACATAATAGGAAACGGTTTGACCGGCGCTAACAGGGAACTCCATAGTAACCGGAGCTTCAAAAGAACCATTATGTGGCTGTTCAAATGGCAATGTGAACACCTCTGCATCATCCACTTTCGCGATAAACTCGGCGGTTGTGATGCTGTTCCCGTTCATCGCTTCCTTAACGTCAAATCTTACATGCCCACTTGCCGAATATTCGGGAGAGGGATTTTCAATGCCCGTGAAACGAGGATATGATATCTCGGGGACGAACTCATCAGTTAGGCTTATACGCGCATTCATCGCCTGCAAATGCTGTATTCCACCCGTCGTTATAACGATATTCGGAGTGACAACATCGCCCATCTCAATATCTACCGTTGCGGTGAACTCGGTGTTGTTACGAGTGGTTTGGTGGGGAGTCCCGTTTATGTCGATGGCAACTGTGGTATCATCCGCGATGGTTTTCGGCACAATTGTGAATGTAACGGGCGCGACGAGGGTATCCAAATTAAGCTCGCCAATCTCATATTCTGCCGTTTGAAGTATGCTTGCTTCTTCCTCAAGCATGTTGTCGACATTGGAATAAATGCCGGATATTTCCGTTCTTAAATGGTCAATTTCATTGTGAAAATTGTTCTCATAATTGTTAATAGTATTACGCAAATTCCCAATCTGCACAAACGAAACGATCTGCATGATTACGAGCGCCACAAGCGCAATCGCGGTAATCTTGTTTTTCATATGCCCTCCAAGGTGTTTTTTATCAGTATAGCATATTTGGTGGATTTGTTCTATGGAGGATTTGGTGTGTGGTTGGATTGCACATGTGCAATCCCCTTCGGTGATGGCCACCATGCATCACACACCACCAGAGAAATATCAATGAAAACAGTATCTGCTAATTCTCTTTTATGGAACTGAATTTATGAGAATTAGCACTATACTCATTTGCCCCCGAGGAAAGAGCAGGGGTCGGTTGAGGCGTGGAACGAGTGCGCGAATCAGATATAACATAAAAAATGCCCCTGCATGATCTTTTTTTATAAAAATCATGCAGGGGGCGCTACTCCGCGACTTGCCGTATTGGCGGCCGATTAGTACTAATGCATCACTATTTTATAAGTTTTACGCCAAAATGCGCTTCAAATCTTCCTCGGGTGTACTTATCGGCGAGATATTATAATTCTCCACCAGTATTTTCAGGACATTCGGGGATACAAACGCAGGTAGTGTTGGCCCTAAATAGATGTTTTTTATCCCCAAATGGAGTAGTGTGAGCAAAATTGCCACGGCTTTTTGTTCGTACCAAGATAAAATCATCGATAGTGGAAGCTCATTCACAGAGCATCCGAAAGCCTCGGAAAGTGCCACAGCTACTTTGATTGCAGAATATGCGTCATTGCATTGTCCCATATCCATTATGCGTGGCAAGCCGCCTATTTCGCCCAAGTCTAAAT
>CAYJPI010000278.1:0-3742 GCA_964372005.1 uncultured Oscillospiraceae bacterium
CCGCATACCCGACCCCTGCGCGATGTACGCCCGACCCTCCCGAGAAGGTGAAGTATAGCTCAGTATCGCTGTTTGCATCGATGTCGGCGAGCGCGAAGGATGTCACACCAAGCCCGCCGAATCCCGAATCGAGAAGCAATACTTTGTCGCCATGAAGCAAGTAACTCCCACATGATTCATCGAACTTGAACACGGTGATCCCGTAATTTTCCGTGACGGATGCGGCCGTAATGTTGTAGCAGGTATCGTTATCATAGGGGGTATCGTAATCGCCAAGCAGCGCGAGGAAATCCTCCACTCCATTGTCCGATGCTTCTATTTGGAATGCGATGGGCGGCATGGTTTGTTCAGTTGTCGGCGCACAGGCTGTGAGCATGGCGATGGATATTCCTAATAATAATGTGATGATGCGTTTCATATTGCCTCCAGTTTAATGAAATATTCTCATTACAGTATAACATGTCATCGTGCGCACATGCATCAATCCGGTGTAAACACTCAAAAATTGAATTCCATAGCGTCCTTATACTTTTCGGGGAGCGGATCTCCAAAGTTAATCCATCCCAATTTTTCTATAAGCATGGATGGCTTATTTGGAAAGATGTGCTCGTTCAAATACGCGATGAAGGCTTCCTGATCATAATGCAAACCGCCCTTTTTTCTATACTTCTTTGCATCGGGGCTATTTAATAGCCACTCGCAGCAAAACTCATTGCAATATTTTTCGAGATTTTCGGCAACGATGTTTGGCACGCTGTATACGTACCTTGGACCATCCGCGCTTAGCACTACCACTTTCATTGGGTATATCTCCTCAAATGTTTTATCGTTTCCTCCCCCGCCCAACAAAATCCCCCTCAATCTCCGCGCCCCAATCCTCGGACATTGCCTCGCAAGTTCTATACGATGCGACGGCCTCGCTCATGACGCGGTAGTTCATCGCAACGCCCTCGCTGTCGGCGTGGAAGTTTTGTGCACGGTTTTTATCTATGCCGAACTTTTTGGCCGTCTCCACCGCATCGATGTTCGCGCCGAGGAAGATAAATTCCCAACCGTGCTTGCGTTTTTGCTTCTCGATGAGCGACTTCACCTTTTGCGACGTGTACTCGCGGCTGCTGTTCTCCTCGCCGTCCGTGATGATGACGAACATCACCTTTTCGGCGCGAAAGTCCTCCGCGGTGTTGCGCTCGGCGGTCGCAATCTTGTTTATTGATGCGCCGATGGCATCGAGCAAGGCCGTAGCGCCGCGCACGAAATATTCGTCGCCCGTGATGGCCTTCACCGCACGGATATCGATGCGATCATGCAACAATTCATAGAAATTATCGAACAGCACCGTCGTGATGCGGCACTCGCCCTCCACGGCCTTTTGCTTTTCGAGCATGGCGTTGTATCCGCCGATCGTGTCCCCTTCAAGCCCTGCCATCGAACCGCTCCTGTCGAGTATGAATACGAGCTCCGTCAATCCTTTTTTCATTGTGATGTCCTCCTTGCGTTATTTTTATAACCCAAGAATACATCAAAATCGGCGGTGCAAGGTCGCTTCCAAAGCGACAAATCAGCAACCTAACAACGGTTGATCATATTTGAACAGCACTTCATTGATTTCGAAAATATTATACATCCTATTGATGATGAAATACTCGATAATTAAATCAAATTTATGGCTGTGCGACAGCGAGTAGCCGGCGCGTTTTAGTAGACTTTCGGTCTCTTCAAGTGTCAATTCAAGCGCGATGGCAAGGGAAATCGCGGTGCGTTTGCTCGGCATATAGCCCGTATTTGTGCGAATTTTCGAGAACAATTTGCGGTCGATATTCGCGCGTTTGTAAACGTCAACATCGGTTTTGCCCTTGGTATCGATGAGCCGAAGCAATGTCTCGGAGAAGGACTCATCGAGATTATCGAGCATGTGGGCGATAGAGGATGGCATCGGCGACCCGAGCGGCATTGGCGCTTCATCATAGCAAACGGCCTCATGTTTTCTGCACGATTTACGATCTTCGTCAACGCGATTATACACATCCTCATGCGCGATCGCGTAATGCTCATCGATGTAGCTTTCGACCGCGCCCATCAACTTTTCACTCACCACGAACGCTTCGCGATCGAACACGGCAAGGAACACATCGAGCTCATGATCGCGCAAATATTCCTCGATGGTATTACGCGCAACCGCGAGTGCCTCCGCCTTCGGGTAACCGTAAATTCCGCTTGAAATCAGCGGAAACGCAATGCTCTGCAAGTCATGCGCGGTCGCAAGTTTCAGCGATTCAAGATACGCCGACCGAAGCAATTCCTCGCTCCTCGCCGCCGTGTGCTCGTGATAAATCGGCCCTACGGTGTGGATAACATGCTTCGCATCGAGCGCAAACCCCGGTGTGATGACGGCCTCGCCCGTCTCAATCGGTGCGAGCACATCACAAGCGGCCTGCAACTTCTTCGCCCCGGCCGCCTTGAAAATTGCGCCGCAAACACCACTCCCCATGAGAAGCGAAGTGTTCGCGGCGTTGACTATCGCGTCAACTTTCATCTTTGTAATATCTTGCCTGACTATTTGAAATGGCATGTTGGCCTCCTATTCCTACTAAAACAACCCACAAGCACCCTTCCATTCTTGCAATACACAACGCAACCGCTCCTTCGTCACCTCGTCGCAAAATGCCGCATCGACGGCGGTTTGTTGCATTGCAAACAAATCTTCCATTGTGAGATTTGCGAGCATTGCGGAGCGCACAAGTTCGTCCTTCAAGGTTAGCCCTCCTAAAAATGTTGGGTCGTCTCGATTGAGAGTTGTGGCTACACCCGATTGATGCAAAGCCTTTAAGGGGTGTTTGCTTTCATCATCATACATCAAGGCAAGATTGGAGCTCACGCACACATTTAGAACGGTTTTTTCGCGTGCTAAACGTGCGATGAGCGTGGCATCCTCGACACTTCGCACCCCATGATCTATGCGGTCTACATGAAGTATATCCAAGGCTTCGATAACACCCTGCGCGCCACTGCTTTCACCGGCATGTGCAGTGCAACCGAAACCGGCTTCGTGCGCGGCCAAAAAAGCGGAAGCGAAACGCTCGTTGTTAGATCCGCTCAGCTGCTCGTTTCCGTCTATAGAAAGACCGACGAGCTCTTTTGTGCCGTGCTTTATCATCTCTTGCACCAAGTTCATGGCTTCGTTTTCGCTTTGTCCGCGGTCGAGCGAAAGTAAGAGCCTACAATCCGCACCGCCATCGTTTTTGCCGCGCGAAAACCCACGGGACACTGCTGAAATGATGGCAGGAATCGAAAATTGCGGCCAATGCGTGGGGTTTAATATCGTTTCGGCATAGACGATGCCGTCTGCGGCAAAATTCATTGCACAGTGGTAGGCAACGTCCTCCAAATCCTCTTCGCGGCCGACCATCGCGCAAATGCTGTCCAAAAAGGCTAAGAAATTGCTTAAATCCTCGGCAGTGCAAGCGTTGTAAAATGCGTCACCCTCGCGCGGCAATCGCTTGCCCTGCGCGGCGGCATATCTCGCCAGACGGCTTGCCTCTATGGTGGACTCCAAATGAACATGCAGCTCTATTTTCGGCATGGATTGTAAATTCCCGATGCTTGGTATCATAAATTACTCCTTTTGGGGGTTTGATGGATTGTCGTACTATGAGAATAGTATACAGAAACCGGTAGGGGTTATCAAGCGTAAACTCCCCCCCCACTTCAACCGAAACGAGGGGTTGAAATTCGGCTCTATGCG
>CAYJPI010000279.1:0-3741 GCA_964372005.1 uncultured Oscillospiraceae bacterium
TGCCATTGCCCCATCTCCAACATGAAGCTCTCCTCCGGCATCGCACGCATTCCTGAGATGCTTGCGCTCGGCGTGCCCGTTGGCCTCGGTGTGGACGGTTCTGCCTCGAACGATGGTTCGAACCTCCTTGAGGAAATACGCATCGCATACTTATTGCATCGCCTCAACTCGAGCGCAAAAGCCCCCAGCGGCTATGACATACTGAAGATGGCCACGATGGGCAGTGCCAAACTCCTCGGCCGTGACAAAGAAATCGGCTCCTTGGAAGTGGGCAAATGCGCGGATCTCTTCCTCCTGCGCGCTGACCGATTGGAGCTTGTTGGTGCCACGTTCGATCCCAAATCCGTACTCGGCACGGTGGGCGTAAAGGGCGCTGTGGATTACACCATTGTAAACGGAAAAGTAACCGTGAAGGATGGCCGCATACTCGGTTTGGATGAAGAAAAATTGATCGCAGATGCGAACGCAGAAGTATCCCGCTACCTCGGCATGTAAGATAAGGAGAATAGAATGAACGGTAAACAATTAATCGAAGCCACATATCGCCATGAAAAGAACACACCGCGTGCCCCCTGGGTGCCCTTTGCCGGCGTTCATGCAGGCAAGCTCAAAGGATATACCGCCAAGGAAATACTAACCGATGCGGATAAATTGTACGATTCCCTCATGGAGGTGCATAAGCTCTATCGCCCCGATGGACAGCCCATCGTGTTCGATTTGCAACTCGAAGCTGAGATACTCGGTTCGGAACTTCTCTGGGCGGATGACAACCCGCCGAGCGTTGTATCCCATCCCTTGAAGGATATGACCACTTTTGATCTCCCCGTTGTGCGTCCTACGGATGGCCGTCTGCCCATAATTTTGGATGTATGCAAGCGCATGAAAATCTCCGTAGGCGACGAAACAGCTTTGTTCGGCCTTTTCTGCGGCCCGTTCACGCTCGCATCCCACCTGTACGGCACAAAACTGTTCCGCAACATGAAGCGCGCTCCGGAGCTCGTAGAAGAACTAATGGAGTATTGCTACAAGAACGCCGTTGCTATGATCGATATGTACATCGATGCAGGCATGGATGTTATCGCGCCCGTCGATCCGCTGATTTCACAGATTTCACCCACGCACTTCAAAACATATTGCAGTGATGTGTACACACGTATTTTCGATTACATCCGCGAAAAGGGTGCGATCAGTGCCTTCTTCGTATGCGGCAATGCGCTTCCCAACTTGGATATCATGTGTGAAACGAATCCGGATGGCATATCCATCGATGAAAACATCCCTATGGCCGCCGCCAAGGAGATTACCGATCGTTACAATGTAACCATCGGCGGCAATATTCCCCTTACAACAACCATGCTCTTTGGCAACCAGCAGGACAACATGAAGTACGTCGTAGACATGGTGGATAGCGTATCCATTGAAAACCTCGTTATTTCCCCGGGGTGCGACATGCCCTACAATGTACCTGTGGAGAACTGCATCGCCGTTTCGGAAGCCGCACGCGATATTGAAAAATACCGCAAACTGCTGGCCAACTACGCAACGGTGGATAACTACGAAGATGTTATGCTACCCGATTACGATAATCTCGAGAGGCCGCTTATAGAGGCGTTCACACTCGATTCCATCTCGTGTGCGGCCTGCACATACATGTGGGCAACAGCCAAGAATGCGAAGGAGCACTTCGGTGATGCCATTGATGTGGTAGAACATAAGTACACAACGCTTGAAGGCGTGCGCCAATGCAAGAAGATGGGTGTTTCGAACCTCCCATCCTTGTACATCAACGGTAAACTGCACTATTCATCCATCATCCCCACAACAGATGAATTCTTTGCGGTCATCCAAAAGTTACTGTAATGTCATTCGAGTGGCGGGCTCTATCATCCGCCACTCGTTCTATTCTTGCAATCACGAAGTACGCGGTGAAGGGAGCTGTATCCATGTACAATATCAAACCGATTAAGCGGCGCTTAGCATCAACTGCCGTTCGCCAAGAGCTTATTCACTTAATCAAAATAGATTATTTTGAGGAGGGTGTATTGCCCTCCGAAGATCAGATCGGCAGCATGTTCGGCGTCAGCCGCATCACCGTGCGTGATGCGCTGTCGTATCTTGAGAACCTCGGCTATATCTCACGCGTACAAGGGCGCAGTACGGCAATCAACCGTGCAGTGAGCACCATGGTTGGGCGAGTTTCCCAGGGCATGCCATTTGTGGATATGATACGCTCGCAAGGGTTCACACCGTCGGTAACGAGCGGAAAGGTGGAGCGCCTCACCATGCCACCCGACATTGCAAAAAAGCTTTGCACGCAGGATACCCAAATGTACCGCGTTGAAAAACTGTTTTGTGGCGATGGCGACCCAATTATATTCGGTATCAACTTCTTCCCAACAACATATATAAACGATGCCATTTTCGATTACCCCATGGACGAAACAGTAATATTTCGCACATTGCAGGAGGATTTTAGCTTCCCTCGTATCGCACGCGATATTGTTTGCATTCGCCCCGCGGTGGCAGATGCTTACATTGCCGCGCGCCTTAACATACAGGAAGGCACAGCCCTACTCTCATTCGATGTGGTTTCCTATGATGAAAACCAAGTTCCCCTGCTCGTTAACCGCGAATACTACCACCCCGATAAGATGCACTTTTGTGAGGTTCGCTCCGTAGAATACAATTTCATATAAATCTTTTCGGGCTATTTTTCTAAGTTTGCTCAATTCTATGTAAAGAAGAAAAGGATTTGATCTGTTCTGTTGGCATGGACGTAAAGTTAGGATACACAATCATCCACCATCCTAACATCACAAAACGCATTCTCCCCAATATCCAATCTCACCGCATCATTAGGCACAAACCTCGGTTGCGTGGTCATAATCGTTTTGCCCGAACCCGATTGCGGCAGTTCGTCTACCACTCGGGCGCGGACGTGTTCGTTTTCGATGCCCGGGAGCACCAGTAAATCCAAGAAACGCTTGATAAAGGTCGATTTCCCCGTTCGCACGGGGCCCACAACGCCAATGTAGATATCCCCGTCGGTGCGCGACGCGATATCTCGATATAGCTCCATTCTGTCCATGCAAGGGGCCTCCTTTACTTTTTACATCGATTTTTTAATTTGTATGCATGGGGGGTGGGGATTATGCAATGGAAGGTGGTGGCGCGGTGATTAATGTTCTCAATAACCACATTTACTCCCTACCCAACGCCTAAATATTGTGATATAATGAAATAATTATGGCGATAACTACGGAAAAGAGGGAATTATGACACATACAATTAAAAAACTGACACTAACAATTTTAGCCCCGGCTCTACTGCTAGCGCTAATTTTGCTTGCAAGTGCGCAAGTGGGGTTTGCGGCTGTGGGAGATACTTTTACAGTAAAAGTTGACTTGAGAAAATCACCAAGCGATACCACCGACGATATTAACATGACCTTTACTGTACTTACCGAACCCTCGGGTAACAGACTTGGTACCGTGCACGTTGGAGGGGCGGAGTGGGGAAAACTTGTCGCTATTGATAGGTTTACCGCAGGCGAAATCACGATACCCGGTACGGTAAAGGACGGCAGCGAAACCTACAGTGTGGTATCTATAGGTACGGATGCATTTTTGGGTTGCAAAGACTTAACTTCCGTAACGATTCCAAATAGCGTAATATCGATTGTGGATTCTGCGTTTATGGGCTGTACCGCCTTAACCTCTGTAGTCATACCGGATAGCATGT
>CAYJPI010000280.1:0-289 GCA_964372005.1 uncultured Oscillospiraceae bacterium
ACATAATATTCATCCAATTCCGGCAATAAGATATTGTTTTCCATGTTAATCTCCCTGCAATAGTTGTTCTAAAGTTTTTGCATTGCCCCCACAACCTCCTCCACCATATCCACAATCCGCCGCTGTTCGGCGAGCGGGGGGAGAGGGATGAGCATTGCTTGGAATTCATCAAATTTAAGGCTTTCGACTGTAGTAATGGACTTAACCAACTCTTTTAGAATATGGGGCTCAAATGCTTTTAACCCGTAGAAAAGCCAGCTTGAGATTAATGAACTATATAGCGTAAAAG
>CAYJPI010000280.1:299-3738 GCA_964372005.1 uncultured Oscillospiraceae bacterium
ATTTATTGTACTTTCCACTCCGAGTATGCAAACTGGAAGAAGTCTTTTCAGAATACCACTTCTTGTGACTAAGAGAAGTGTTCCCACGGGGTATATCTTCATTGACTGAGCAGCGATTTCCGTGATATGCATTTCAGAATCTGTAAT
The DNA here is from genome assembly GCA_964372005.1 of uncultured Oscillospiraceae bacterium. Taxonomy (GTDB): domain Bacteria; phylum Bacillota; class Clostridia; order Christensenellales; family CAG-138; genus CAYPKG01. Next base: position 447 of record CAYJPI010000280.1, read on the forward strand.
TATATCCTTCTTCATGTCCTTTGACGTAACCCAAGGAACACTCCCATTCCAGAAGGCTGGGTTAGACATTGACGGAGTTTTACCGCTACTAAATACACCTAACGAAGACAACCTACACCACTCCCATCCCTCCGGTACATCAAACGGAATCTCCTCATCTATGCACCGCTCAATGCCGTTCACCTTCTCAAAGTACGAACCCTCCCTTTTGAAAATAACGGATTCGTGCTTGTCCTTTTTAATTTTGCCTTCCTTAACAAGCCGAGCTTTTTCCTCTCGGATGCGCGAAAGAAGAACGGACGCAGGTTCGTCGCCGGGGTCTTGCTCCACGAGCTTGCCTTGCACCGCCCATTGCAGGATGGATTTCTTCAACTGCTCGGGGAATGTAGCGTTGAGCTTTTCGATTTTGGTGTGGGCGATGTCGTATTTTTCGATAGATGGTAGTAGCTCGTTGTACTTGTCGACTATTCGCTGTTGTTCGGCGAGGGGAGGGAGGGGGCACAGATATGAAACAATTTTCTCTTTAGATATGTTAGGTTGTGCTCCTCCCTCGCTTAACTTTATAAAGTTAAGCTTTTGAGACATGAGATAGACAAATAGATATTTATTATACACTCCGCCAAGCGGCAAGCAAGCACAGCAAGCTTGGTTTGTAGCGGCAGGAAAAGTAAGAATACCTAATTTACCTATGGTAGCTCCATACATAGCTATAAGGACAGAGCCCGCTTGATTAAGCTTGACAGAAGTTTTCTCTAATGCAAGTTCTGTAATGCTTTCCGGAATGTCAATGACATATCCGTCGGTTAAGTCACCTGTTTTGAGCCAAGGGATTTTCCCGCCATAGAATAATGGATTTGTGCGACTGGGAGTAGCACCCGAGCCCCATTCCCCTACACTCCCCAACCGCACCCACTCCCACCCCTGCGGAATCTCAAATGGCACCTCATCCGAAATACAGCGCACATCCGCACCAATTTTCTCGTAAAATTCACCGTCCTCGCCACGGAATATGTGCGAGGGGTTTTTATCTTTCTTTATTTTCTTCTCTTTCACGAGCTGTTCTTTTTCCGCTCGTATGCGCTCAATAAGCTTGCTTGCCGGCTCATCCGTTGGGTCTTGGGGAACGAGCTTGCCTTGCACCGCCATTTGCAATATGGCGTTTTTCAGTTGTTGTGCCGTCATTCGCCATCCTCCTTTGCAAGAGGAATGCCGAGCATACCTGAAATTTGGTCGAGTATGCGGTCTATATCGGCATTAAGGCTTGCGCGCTTTTCTTGGTAGCGTTGAATAAGCTCGTGCGGCGGCAATATTTCCTCTTCCTCATGGGGGAAGCCGCAAAGGTCAATATTGTAGTTGCGCCCGGCAAGCTCTTCAGCGGTGTATTTTTTGGCCTTATCAAAGCCATCCACGGTGATTTCCTCGCGGTTATTCCACCACTGCACGGCAGGCGCAAAATGTTCAATTTTCATGGGCTTGGTTTTTGAGAAATTCTTGTATCCCTCGGGCATATCAAGGCGATAAAACCATGTATCCGTGGTTTTGCCCGAACGATCGAAGAATAAAATATTCGTTGTAATTGAAGTATACGGCGCAAACACGCTGTGCGGCATACGGATTACCGTGTGCAAATTGAACTCCGAAAGCAGCTTTTGTTTGATTGCAAGTTTGGCATTATCCGTGCCGAAAAGGAAGCCATCGGGTAATATGATAGCCGCGCGCCCATTCTGTTTGAGTCGATACATGATCACCGAAACGAATAAATCGGCCGTTTCGCTCGACCTTAAATCGGCAGGGAAATTTTGCTTCACGCCGTCCTTCTCGTTGCCGCCGTAAGGTGGGTTCATGATGATCACATCAAAACGGTCGCCGTCCTTATAATCCTGTACACGCTTTTCAAGCGCATTGCCGTGTATGATATTGGGGTTGTCGATATCGTGCAAAAGCATGTTTGTGGCGCAAAGCAAAAAGGGCAAAGCCTTTTTCTCAATGCCGAATATGGAATTGCTGTACGTTTTGCGATCCTCAACGCTCTCAACTTGCCCATCGAGCTTTTTTAGCGTTGATGTTAAAAACCCACCCGTGCCGCAAGCAAAGTCGGCAATCTTTTCGCCAAGCTTGGGTGCAATCATCTCAACCATGAAATCGGTTACGGCGCGTGGTGTATAAAACTCGCCCGACTTTCCGGCACTTTGCAGCTCTTTTAATATTGTTTCATAAATCTCGCCAAAGGCATGGCGATCATCATAATCTTCAAAGTTGATTTCATCAATAATGTTTATGACTTGGCGTAGCAAAATGCCATCCTTCATATAGTTGTTGTTATCTTCAAAAGCCGTGCGAACTATGATTTGATTCATGGGGGTGTGCTCGTCAATTTCAATCCCTTTAAGTTTTGGGAACAGCTCTCCATTGACAAACGAAAGCAGAGCATCCCCCGTTAGCGCCTTACCGTCCTTACGATCGATCGCCCAATTTCTCCATCGCAGTTCCTCGGGTATGATAGAGGAATAGTTGTCGTTATAAAGCTCCCATGTATCTTCTTTAGCATCATATACCTTTAGGAATAGCATCCACACCATCTGTTCGATTCTTTGGGCATCACCGTTTAACCCCGGATCATTCCACATTATATCACGGATGCGTTTAACTAAGGTTGTTAAGCTCATTTATTATCTCCTTATGCGGCGTAAATTTCCTTTTCAAGTTCCTTTATGGCTTCCAAGTATCCCTTTTTGCCGCCGAATAGCTTGGTAATGCTCACAGGCGAACCAAACTGACGGAACGGGTCGTTCGATAAAACTTCGATACTTTCGATATCATGTATGCCCTCATCCATATATTTATCGAGCAGGGCACTCAACACCTCTTGCGCTAAGCCGGAATATTTGTGCAGGTATCCGCGCTTTCGCACATTGTTTGCGCGTTCCGCTTTGGTGAGCGGCGCTTTATCATAGGCAATATGGCAGATGAGGTCAAAGTCGTCAAGCTCCTTCTGTCCGCTCGCTTCGCGCAGTGCTTCGAGCAAAACGCCTTGCTCCTGCAATTCGTCCACAATGGCTTGCTTTTTCTTCTCGTTGTTCCATGCGGCTAAGAAGGCATCAAGCGTTGCGTACTCACCCAATATGTTCTTCTTGGAATAATCGGTTATGCTCTCGGTGATGAGCTTCCCATCCTTATCATAATACTGCACACGCTCATTGAGTATCTTCACATCCACTCCACGAACGCGAAACTTTTTGTGAGGAGTCTTGCCATCACCATCCACCGAATCGGATGGCGCGCCGGATGGCTC
>CAYJPI010000281.1:0-3676 GCA_964372005.1 uncultured Oscillospiraceae bacterium
AATGCAGTGCAAATGGGGCAAAATTCTACATTTTTATATTTTTGGGGCTTTGCTTTTTTATTTTGCAAGTGCCTTACTTTTGCTTGATTGTTTTGCTGTGATAGGCATATGTCACTTGCTAAGCCCTTTTTATTTAGGTATAATCATTATTAAGAACACGAAGGACGGAACATGATGGCGGAATTTTATTTTATCATCAACCCGACAGCGGGGGCGGGGGCATCGCTGAAAAAATTTGAGAAGGTCACGCGAGTGCTCAAGGAGCGCGGCATCTCATATGAAACGGTATACACCGAGCGAGCACGCCACGCAACAACACTCGCGGCTGATGCCGCCACCAAGAATCACACCTGCATCGTAGCCGTGGGGGGCGACGGAACAGCGCTGGAGGTTGCGGCAGGGCTTTCGGGCACGGAAGTGGCGATGGGCATACTCCCTTCGGGGACGGGCAACGATTTATGCCGCGCACTCAAGATCCCGATGGATATGGACGGTGCGCTTGATATCCTCCTAAACGGGCAAGAAATCGCCATCGATGGGGCACTTGCGAACGATTCGCTCTTCTTCAACGCATCGACATTCGGCTTCGATGTGGATGTTGTAAGAAACACACAGCGCTACAAGAAATATGTGCGCGGCATGCTTGCATACCTTCTAGGGTTACTTCGTGCGCTGTTCACATTGCGCCTTGTAAAGGCTACCGTTACATCAAAGGAGCTTACCGTAGAGCGCGATGTATTGCTTATCGCGGTGGCGAATGGCACGCATTACGGCGGCGGCATGAATGTAGCGCCGCTATCGCATGTGGCGGATGGTTACCTCGATGTTTGCATCGTACATGATGTGAATAGGCTTACGGTTTTAAAGGTGCTATCCAAGTTTATAAAGGGCAAGCATCTTTCAACGAAGTATGTTACATACTTCAAAACCAAGGCTCTTACTATAACGACCGATCCCATCACCGATATGCAACGTGATGGCGAGATCGTAGGGAAAACGCCCATAAAATACAGCATACTTCCCGGCATGCGCAAAGTGCGTTGCGGGATTAAGATCACTTAAGGTTTTAGAGATGGAAAGGGAAACACATGTATTTAGCTAATGGATGGAAAGACTATGAAATAATTGACGCCGGAGACGGCAACAAGCTCGAACGTTGGGGCGATGTAACGCTTTTTCGCCCCGATCCGCAGGCGGTATGGCCGCTAAAGGAGACGGATGCTTCGGTGGATGCGGTTTATCATCGCTCCGAAAGCGGCGGCGGCTACTGGGATTATCAACGAATGCTCCCCGAGAGCTGGAACATCAAGTACCGCGATCTCTCGTTTATCGTGAGGCCGACGGGCTTTAAGCACACGGGGCTCTTCCCCGAGCAGGCGGTTAACTGGGATTTCATGCGCGAGTGCATCGAAAAAACGCCGCGCACAAAGAAGGTGCTTAACCTTTTCGCGTACACGGGCGGTGCTACATGCGCGCTTGCGGCATCGGGTGCGGAGGTTGTGCATGTTGATGCGGCAAAGGGCATGGTTTCGTGGGCGAAGGACAATCTCGCATCTTGCGGCTTGAGGGATGCGCCCGTTCGCTTCCTCGTCGATGATGCGGTGAAGTTCGTACAGCGCGAGATACGCCGCGGCAATCGCTACGACGGCATATTGATGGATCCTCCAAGCTATGGACGCGGCCCCACGGGCGAAATGTGGAAGATAGAACAGCATCTGTATCCGCTCATCGAGTCATGTGCCGCCATACTCTCGGACGAACCTTCATTCTTCCTGGTTAATTCCTACACGACGGGGCTCGCCCCCACCGTGCTTACCGACATACTCAAGGTTGCGCTCGAAGGTAAGAACGCGCACATCGAATCGAGCGAGGTCGGCCTCCCCATCACCCGCGGCGGCCTTGTCCTCCCTTGCGGCGCGACGGGGCGTGCAACATGGTAATAAACGTACTCTATGAGGATAACCATGTAATAGTGGTTGAAAAGAAGGTGAACATACCCGTGCAGGCCGATATATCGGGCGATGAGGACATGCTCACCATCCTTAAATCCTACATAAAGGAGAAGTACAATAAGCCCGGCGATGTGTTCCTCGGGCTCGTTCACAGGCTCGACCGTCCCGTAGGCGGCGTGATGGTGTTTGCAAGGACGAGTAAGGCCGCCTCGCGCCTTACGGATGCCTTCCGCACGCATAGCGTTAAAAAGCGCTACATCGCGATTGTGGACGGCGAATACCCCGGCATAGAAACGCTACAAAACCACATAGTGAAGGATGAGCGCGCAGGCACGGCTCGCATCGCACATGCGGATGAAAGTGGCGCGAAGGCCGCGAAGCTTATGGTAACGCCCATCGCGAATAAGGCTAAAACTACGCTCGTGGATGTGGATCTTTTCACGGGGCGCAAGCATCAAATACGCTTACAGCTATCTAACAGGGGTTTTGCTATCGCCAATGATGCGAGGTACAATCCGCGCGCGAAGGCAGGCAACCAAATAGCATTGCATGCGTATTGCTTGGCGTTTACGCATCCCACAAAAAAAGAAGAGATGACATTTTATTCGCTACCCAAAACGAAGGAGTGGGCGAACTACGTAGATGCCATCGCGGCATTGCCTTTGCGCGAAAAGTGCGTGCCCGTCTATGCTGATGAGCGCGTAATATGCGTGGCGAAGGAAAACGGCGTGGAGGTAAGCGAAGCGGACGGCGGTGAGTCCTCCCTCGAAACTACATTGAGGGCGCATTACGGGCAAGCATACCCTGTGCACCGCATCGACGCGAACACGCGCGGACTGGTGCTTTTTGCGCGCGACGAAAAAACGCAAGCCGCACTTGAAAGCGCCTTTTCTTCGGGCGAAGTAGAAAAGCATTACCGCGCAAAGGTATCGCCGCCGCCAAAAAAAAGTGCGGCAATACTCGAAGCGCATCTTAAAAAGGATGCCGCCCGTTCAACGGTGCATGTTACATCCTCGCCGATTGAGGGGAGTAAGCCGATAAAGACGGGCTACAAGGTGCTTGCATCGAACGATGATTTTGCTGTGCTGGATGTGCGGCTGTACACGGGGCGAACGCATCAAATACGTGCGCACTTGGCGTTTATCGGTTCGCCGATAATAGGCGATGATAAATACGGCGACCGCGAGAATAACAAGAAACATAAAGCACGTACGCAGGAACTCGTGGCGCACAGCTTAACCTTCCATGTGGATGAAAGAAGCGAGCTTGGGTATTTATCGGGCAAAACATTTCGTTGCCCATTTTAGATAGCATCTAAAATGGGCAATTTTAATATCAGTGAAAATCCTTCTCCATTTACTCGTTGTATAAATATACTGTATTTTTTCCGGCACCCTTTTTGACAATGATATTTTTTTCTGAAAGCGAGCTTAGGTGCTTTGTTGCCATTGCTCTTGATATGTTTAGAAGTTTTTCAATATCTTTCCTGGCAATAGTGTTTTTCTCTTTTAGTAGCTTAATGATTTTTTCTTCACTTTCATTAAGTTCTAATTTATCGTTTGTAGGTTCGGCCACTTCATTTGTATTATAAAGTGTTATTTTAAATGCATTATCTGAAGTTTCGATTATTGGCTTAATGCCGGGATAATCATCGTAGCTTTCTAAAATTTTGAGTACGCCGGTACCATAAGCCTCAATAAGATGTAGCCTATAAAATACATTTG
>CAYJPI010000282.1:0-3649 GCA_964372005.1 uncultured Oscillospiraceae bacterium
TGATGATGGTATTGCCGACGGAGTGAAGCTCCTTGAAGAGCGACATAACCTCGATGCCGGTCTTGGAATCGAGCGCGCCCGTAGGTTCGTCTGCAAGAAGGATGGACGGCTTGCCGACGAGCGCACGCGCGATGGCAACGCGCTGCTGCTGGCCGCCGGAAAGCTCGCTGGGGCGATGCTTAACGCGCTTGGTAAGGCCGAGCATTTCGATGGTATCCTTCGCCATCTCGGCGGCTTTGCGGCTGGAGAATCCGCGCGCGATGAGCGGCATGACGATGTTCTGGAGCGCCGAGTATGTGGGGATAAGCTGATAACGCTGGAATATAAACCCGATCTTATCGTTGCGGATGCGGGTTAAAGCCTCGCCCTTCTTGTCGTGGATGGAAACCCCGTCGAGGTAGTACTCACCATGATCCCACCTGTCCATGCACCCAATTATGTTCATGAGCGTTGACTTGCCTGAACCGGAAGGCCCGAGTATGGCCACAAACTCATTTTTCTTCACGCGTACATCAACCTCGTTCAATACCTGTAACGCCTCATCACCGATCGCGTAGGACTTGGAAATTTCACTCATCTTAATCATATCATTCACCCCAATACATTAATGGACACTATGTTGCCTTCTTCATTCTTAGTTACCTGGATATAAGTATCAACCGCGAGCTGCGAAAATGTCATCTCAACTCCCATCTGTGTCACCGGCGTACCGATCGGTACCATGAAGGTTTCGGTTTCACCCGTTAACGTGATGCTCTCGGATAAATCAACATCCTCACCGCTCATCGATGTCATTGCCCCCATGCCACCCTCAGTGGACATGGACGGCCTTTCGCCCGTGCCACCTTCGGCCATAGCAGGCCTTTCGCCCGTGCCGCCTTCGGCTGTAGCAGGCCTTTCGCCCGTGCCGCCTTCGGCTGTAGCAGGCCTTTCGCCCGTGCCGCCTTCGGTCGTAGCAGGCATTTCGCCCGTGCCGCCTTCGGTCGTAGCCGGTCTTTCACCTGTACCACCTTCGGGTGCGGAAGCGCCCATGCCCGATCCCATCGATGCACCGCGTTCCATTTGCCCAATCTCGATGGTGATCTCATTGCCTGCAACTTCGGTTACAAGCCCGATAATCTGCGTGTCGTTAACGACGATGTTGCTACCGGCTCCTGCACCTTCACGCGGGGTGTTGCTACCCGCCTCGGTTTGTGGGTTAGATGTGTCGGCTGCATCGGTTTGCGAACATCCGACAGAAAATGAAAGTGCGAGAAGCACACCTGTTATCAATGCGATTTTCTTCATAATTTATTCCTCCAAAGATATTATTCGTTATTTAGCGCCTCTATCGGTATGAGGTTCGATGCTTTGAATGCAGGATACACGCCGAACACTGTACCGGTGATGACCGCGAAGCCAAAAGCTAAAAGCACGGATTCAACCGTTAATACTGCGGTAATATCAACATACTCCATAAGCGGTACGATACCGAAGCTCACCAGCACGCCGAACACTCCTCCAAAGAATCCAATCATACACGCTTCTACAAGGAAGAGAAGGAGTATATCGCCCTTTTTTGTGCCAATCGCCTTTAGTACGCCGATCTCACGCGTTCTCTCCTTGACGGATACGAATAGCACGTTCATTATGCCGATACCGCCTACAACGAATACTATAACCGCAACTGCAAGCAGTAATAGCGATAGCGTATTTGCCGATTGCATAGCCGCATCCATGGTTGCTCCGGCATCTTCGATGGTATACATCGTGTTCGGATTAGCCTGCGTAAGCACGAGCTCGATGTTCTCCATAACCGAGGCGACCGCATCAACATCCGTTGCAAGTATTGAGAACTGCGGGCTGTAGTCACGCTCAAATAAATACTTTTCGGCGGTGGAGAAGGGCATGAAAATCGTTGTGTCGGGGTTGATTCCCGATACGGCAGATCCGCCCGTCGATGCGAGAACTCCGTTAACGACATAGCTTCGTCCGTCGATGTCTATCTTGCTGTCATACGCGTCGTTTATGTCCTCAAAAATTTCTATCGCCACATCATAACCGAGAACTACGCAACGAGTTTCATTTTCACTGTCGGTTTCGGTTAAGAAAGTTCCTACAATGGGGGAGAGGTTGGATATTGATGCATACTCTTCCTCCGTGCCAACAATTGTGAAGGAGTCGGCTTCTTCCAGTACGCCACCGAGCACATCACTTTCGGTTGATGCCGATATCGCACCTTCGACTATATCCGGAACGAAGAAGAGCACGTTTTCAAGATCTTCGGCTGTGAGTGCAGTGCTATCGAAGGATGGGGGAGCCATACCGCCGGACATTCCGCCACCTGATGAACGCTCTCCGCCGCCACCGCCGCTCGGTGCAGTACCACCACCGCCGGTACTGCCGGGTCCTCCACCACCGCCGGACATTCGCATGGCCATCATGGCTTCCATGTCCATTTCGCCTGAGCTTGTAACCGTAATCGTTCCGGCATTGAGAGTTTTAAATTGCTCTTCAACATCTCTTTTGCCTCCTTCGCCGATGGCGATAACGAGAACGATGGTTGCCGCACCTACTATAATACCGAGAGAGGTTAAGAATACCTTAAACTTGTTTTGCTTGATGTTAATGAGAACTAAGCGTAATATCTCATCAAGACGCATTTGAACTCACCGCACTTTCGATCAGTACAACATCGCCTTCCTCGAGCCCATCGATGATCTCTACATCAAATCCATCGGAGAAACCGGTTGTAATTTCTTTTTGCACCACCATGCCGGTTGAATCATATACGAGCACATATTGCTTTGCATTTTCATTGATGATGTACTTGTTCGATACAAGGAGAACATCTTCAACCTGTTTTTCGATAAATGTAACATTCGTTGTCATTCCCTCATACACCACGATGTCAGGGTAGTCGGTAATATCGCATGTTAATGTTACGGTGTAGTTAACCGAGGACGACATTCCGCCCGACGGTGAAATAGAAATGCTATCTACCGTGGCAGGTATGGTTAGCTCTTCATATGCATCAAATACTACATTCGCGTCCATGCCGATGGTGATTTGGGCAATATCCTCTTGCGGGATGTACACGGTTAGGTTTATCGTGTAGCGTTCTGCGAGGGTTACAAGCGTTGTAGATTCTGCAAGCTCCGTTCCATCAGCCACAAGCGTCATGATATATCCGTCTTGAGGGGCTACTATGTTCCCGTCGGTGGTAAGCTCAATTATGGAATCGAGCTCGGCCTGCGCTTCATCAACCTTGATAGCGGATGTAGCTTCGCTGTTGTTTGCACTACTGCGTGCATTGTCGTACACATCATCGGCAGATTCATAATCAAACATGGTTTCCTGATAATCCGCTTCGAGGCTCATCTGCTGTTCCTGCATCGATATTTCGTAGCTTTCAATTTCAAATAATTTATCTTCGATCTTTTCTTCGGCGGCTTCAAGCTCCTCTTCCAAGTCCTCGTATGCCTTGTCATAGTTGTCGTCGGCATTATCTAGGCTGGAACGAGCGCTGTCTACTGCATTTTCAAGGGATCTTAATGTGCTCTCCGCTTCAACGAGATGATCTATTAGTTCCTCAAGGCTCATTTGGTATATGTCATCTTCACCTTTTGAAGCATATCTCGGGGGTTTGCCCATACCGCTGCTGTCGCCA
>CAYJPI010000283.1:0-3642 GCA_964372005.1 uncultured Oscillospiraceae bacterium
CATCATACCGAGGGGGCTCGATAAAATCATGGAAGGCGATAGCGTAATCGTCTCCACACTCAAGCATAATTTGAATGACTTGAGTGATATTTTCAGATAGGATAGCATATTATGAATTTTCGCGTACTGACATATATAGTCGGCTGGGTATTGAATATCGAAGCGATTTTCATGTTGCCGCCATACTTTATAAGCCTTTTTGAAGGGGATATAAAAGATGCCAATGCGTTTTTAGCTACGATAGGTATTGCGGCTTTACTGGGCATACCCTCAACCATCAAACGCCCTAAAACTATGAATATTTCATCCAAACAGGGGATGGGGCTTGTGGGGCTATCGTGGGTGGTGCTATCGCTCTTTGGCGGCCTTCCGTTCTTCTTTAGCGGTGCAATGCCTAACTTTATGGATGCATTCTTCGAAGCGGCATCGGGCTTTACAACGACGGGCGCAAGCATCCTAACCGATATAGAATCGCTTGGCAACGGCATATTGTTTTGGCGTTCATTCACCCACTGGATAGGCGGCATGGGCGTTCTTGTGTTCCTGTTGGCGGTTGTATCGCTAACGGGCGGCAATAGCATGCATCTTTTGCGTGCCGAATCCCCGGGACCGGATACGGGTAAGCTCGTTCCGCGCATGAAAAAGGGTGCGATGATACTGTATCTCATCTACTTTGCGCTTACTCTTATAGAGATAATACTTCTTTGTGCAGGTGGGATGCCGTTATTTGACAGTATATGCCATTCTTTCGGAACTGCCGGGACGGGTGGTTTCTCGATAAAGAATGCATCGATTGCGGCATACGAAAGCCCGTATTTACAATGGGTAATCACGATATTTATGATACTCTTCGGCGTAAACTTCAACCTTTACTACCTTTTGTTGATGCGCAATTTCAAGAACGTATTCAAAAACGAAGAATTGAGAGTGTACATAGGAATTATAATAGCGTCCATCGTGATAATCACCATCAACATCTTCTCGATGTATCAAAGCTTCGAAGAGGCGTTGAGATATTCTGCATTCCAGGTCGGCTCGATAATCACGACGACGGGCTATGCCACCACCGACTTTAACCTTTGGCCGCAACTTAGCCGCGTACTTCTCGTGTGTTTGATGGTGCTCGGCGCATCGGCAGGATCGACGGGCGGCGGCATTAAAACTTCTCGCGCGATAATACTATTCAAATCCGCAAAGCGCGAGATGAATCGCATGCTACACCCAAGGCGCGTGGAGGTTATCTATTTGAACGATCGCCCGCTTCCCGAAGCAATCGTAAAGAACACGAACATATTTTTCGGGCTGTATGCGATGATAATAATGGCGTGTACGCTCATCGTGTCGCTCGATGCATTCGACTTTGAAACCACGTTTACATCCGTAATAGCTTGCTTAAACAACATCGGCCCGGGATTAAACATGGTTGGAGCTACGGGGAATTATTCTGCATTTTCTAATCTTTCAAAGGGCGTATTGAGCTTGTCAATGCTAATCGGCAGGCTGGAAATTTTCCCGATGCTTGCGCTGTTCATGCCGTCGGTATGGCACTTTGAAAAAAGATAAAATAGATAGTGCGAATAAGCAATAAATATATACGCATCCCCCCTTGTTCACAATAGCACCTTGTGCTATACTGACATAACCGACAAACGCCCGAAACATGGCGGTTTGCACGCATTATACGGGCGTTAGAATCACCGCTCGAGGAACGGAGACATAATTATGGATTTTAAGAAGGAAATTGCAGCCGCGCTTGCGCCGCTTTGCTCTATGGAAGAAGGGGAGATCGCCTCTTGGTTTGAAACACCCCCCGATCCTGCTATGGGAGACTACGCGTTCCCCTGCTTTAGATTGGCCAAAACACTTAGAAAAGCGCCCCCGCTTATCGCTAATGACATAGCAAGTAACATCGCTTTGCCTGCATTTGTTGCCAAGGCCGAAGCTGTGGGAGGCTATGTGAACTTCACATTGTCCGCATCGCAATATGCTAAGGCGGTTCTTACAAGCGTTTTTGAAAATGGCGAAAACTATGGCGGCAGTGATGAAGGGAATAAGCGCAATGTTTGCATCGACTATTCGTCGATAAACATAGCAAAGCCCTTTCATATCGGGCATCTTAGCTCCACCGCTATCGGGCATTCGCTCTACCGTATATTCAAGCACATGGGATACAATCCTGTGGGCATCAACCATCTCGGCGACTGGGGTACGCAGTTTGGCAAACTAATCGTCGCATACAAGCTTTGGGGCGATGAGAAGGAGATTGAAGAAAACTCCGTTCGCGCACTACTCTCGCTGTATGTTCGCTATCATGATGAAGCCGAAAAGAACCCCGCACTCGACGATGAAGCGCGCGCATGGTTTAAGCGCATCGAGGATGGAGACGAGGAGGCGGTAAACTTCCTCGAATGGTTTAAATCGATAACGCTTCGTGAGGTGGGCAAGGTTTACTCCATGCTCGACATCGAGTTTGACAGTTACGCAGGCGAAAGCTTCTATAATGACAAGATGGATCGCGGAATAAACGAACTTCGCGAGAAGAAACTACTCAAACTCGATAAGGGCGCACACATAGTCGACCTTGAAGAGTATGGAATGTCGCCCTGCATAATCCTTCGCTCGGACGGGGCAACGCTATATGCTACGCGCGACATCGCCGCGGCTTTCTATCGCAAAGATACATATGATTTTGCAAAATCGCTCTACGTTGTTGCGTATCAGCAGGATTTGCACTTCAAGCAAGTATTTAAGTCCATCGAACTTTTAGGATACGACTGGGTTAAGGACATGGTTCATGTATCGTTCGGCATGGTAAGCATGGCGGAGGGGACATTATCAACGCGCAAAGGCAAGATAGTATTCCTCGAGGATGTTCTAAAGGCCGCTATCGAGAAAACCCGTGCCATCATGGAAGAGAAGAGCCCGAACCTTCAAAACAAGGACGAAGTGGCCAAAGAGGTCGGTGTCGGAGCGGTGGTGTGGAATGCTCTATACAACAACCGCATCAAGGATGTTGTGTTTAGCTACGACAAGGCACTTAATTTCGATGGCGAAACAGGCCCATACGTTCAATACACTCATGCGCGTTGCTGTTCGGTGCTTCGTAAGGCGGAGTATTCACCCGTGGATGCAAGCAAAATCGACTTCGATGCATTTGAGAGCGAGGCGAGCCGCGGCGTAATACGTGCGCTAAATGCATTCCCGAATGCCGTGCGTGATGCCATGGAGAAATATGAGCCCTACCTCATCTCCAGAGCGGTTGTAGCTCTTTGCCAAGCATATAATAAGTTCTACTTTGAGGAGCGCATAATGGGTGTGGAGGAGAATGTGCAAACCGCACGCCTCGCACTTACGGATGCAACAAAGCGCGTAATCAAAACGGGATTGTATCTCGTCGGCTTAAAGGCACCTGAAAGCATGTAGGTCGTTTCATCGACCCGAGAAAGCTTACAAAATGGAAAAAATAATAGACTCGCCCGTCGAAAAAGGGTTTTATCGCAAGGCTTTAGCAATCACTATACCCATGTTTATACAGCAGGTAATCGCGATGGCGCTCTTCCTTGTGGATAATATAATGATCGGCCGCCTCGGAGAGATGCCCCTTGCGGGTGTCGGTGCGGCAAATCAGCTCACCTTCCTCAT
>CAYJPI010000284.1:0-3632 GCA_964372005.1 uncultured Oscillospiraceae bacterium
CCAAGATAAATTCGGCTACGACGGCATCGTTATCGATGTTGATGATGCAACGCTTGCCGAGGCTTGCGGCGCGAAAGTTATCTTTAGAGAGTCGGATGTTGCGGCGGTTGATGAATCACAGCCCGTGTTAAAAAATATTAAGGATGTTTACGACCTAAAACTCCCCGATCCTTATAAGGATGGCCGTCTCCCCATGTGGCTCGAGGCAACAAAGCGGCTTAAAGAAAAGGTCGGCGATGAGGTTATGATATTCGGGCGTGCCGACCAAGGCCCTATCGACCTTGCTTGCCTTCTTCGCGGTGCAGAGCAGTTCATGGTGGACTTGATCGATGAAGAGCCCGAGGATATCCAGGCATTGCTCGATTACTGCAGGCAGGCAACAGTAATATTTGCAAAGGCTCAAAAGGATTGCGGCTCGCACATAACATCCATGGGTGAAGCTTTTGCAGGACCAAACTTGATTTCACCTGCCATGTATAGGCAGTTTGCATTCGAACAGCAGAAAAAAACCATCGAAGAGGTGCAAGCTTACGGCATACCGATGTCCTTGCATATTTGCGGTGATGCAAGCAAAATTATCCCCGACATGATAAACACGGGTGCGCAGATAATCGAAGTTGACTGGAAGGTTGATATGGCGCTCGCGAAACAGTACGCTAAAAACAACACTGTACTGATGGGCAATGTAGACCCCAGCAGTCCCCTTGTTTTAGGAACGCCCGAGGATGTATCGCTTGCGGCGAAGAAGGTAATAGAAGATACCAAGGGCATCGGCTTTTTCTTAAGTTCGGGATGCGCGATGGGCTTCAATACCCCCGATGAAAATATGCAGGCGCTCGTTGATGCGGCAAAGAAATACGGCACATATGAACAAGTAGCGGCTATGCAAAAATAAGAAATGTATGGTTACCATAGGGAAAGTCTGACGAAAAACTCAAAAAAGTGTTCCAGACTGGCAAAAAACCGCCAAGAAAGAAACCAATATTGAATCAGTCATGGTTGTTTTCAATCGTTTTCGACGACATGCGCGTCAAAAACGGGCAAAAATGGGACATTTTTGTTCTCTGCGCCATTCCCCGCCCGGGAACGAAGTGAGAGGGGAATGGTGTAGAAAACTCAAAAAAGTGTTCGAAGAACACTTTTTTGACATATCTATATCTTATCTATTCGCAAGTACAGTCGATTCGTCCGGAATGGATGGTATTCCGCCCATCTTCTCGGTGGACAGGCTAGCCGCCGTAACCGCGAAAGTGGCAATTTCCATTAGGTCATCATCTGTAAGTTCGCATATTTCTTTGCCTATGTCGATAAGCTTGCTTAGTGCGCTACCGCCGCAGATATCGCCTGCGCCCGTCGTGTCGATGGGTTCAACGCTTGGGCACTTCACGGCGGCTCTTGCGTTTTTCGTAAGTGCAATGGCGCCCTTTGAACCGAGCGTGAGCAATACCAGTGATACTCCGAATTCATCTATGAGGCGCTTCGCACCTTGCTCCACATCGCAATCCCAAAGGAATTCAACCTCTTCATCGCTGATTTTCACCACATCGGCTTGCTGAAGCCCCCACAATATCTGCTCCTTCGCCTCATCAAGGCTATTCCATAGCGGACGGCGTAGGTTCGGGTCGAATGTGATTTTCTTACCTTTGGCTTTAGCATATGCAACGGCCTTTTGCGTTGTGGTGCGCATAGACTCGTTCGTTAGGCTCAATGTGCCGAAGTGTAGCGCATTCGCCTCATCTATCATCGACAGGTCGATTTCATCATACTTTAATTGAGTATCCGCGCCCGGCTTGCGAGCAAATGCAAACTCGCGTTCGCCACCTGCCCTGAACGAAACAAAGGCGAGGGTGGTGAAGAAATTCGGGTCGATGGTTACGCCGCGTGTATCGATGCCTGCTTTATCAAGGGTTTTGATTAGCGCATGGCCGAAAGTATCATCGCCCACCTTAGTAAGAAACGCGGTTTTTTTTCCGAATTTAGTGAGTGCGGCAAGAAAGTTTGCCGGAGCACCACCGGGGTTCGCCTGCATGGTCGGATATCCGCTATCGTCAATGGACTTTTGTGCAAAGTCAATAAGTAGTTCTCCTAGCGCAATTACGTCGTACATTCCATCCTCCTTACTGTAGTACCATAACGGCTTTTACCGAATTTGCCCCATCATTGAGGAATGATAGGATTGTTTCGGGCGCATCATCCAAATTGCAACGATGCGAAATTAGCTTCGAAACATCAACCATTCCGGCATTCATCAAATCCAAGCACTGGGGGAAATACATCGCAGGAATTGCGTTAGATCCTCTGATTTGCAATTTGTTAAGGTGCACCACATTCGAATCGAAGGATACAATCGCATCAGGGCCATAGCTTATGCCTAAGTATGCAACTATACCGCCGACATTGCAGATCTTCGTAGCATCACTGATGGTCTTTGGTGGAGTTGTGACAAGCACCCTATCCACACCACCACGCGGGAAGGGATATTTTAGCATGTCAACCTCATCCGAGAAGATAACCTCATCCGCGCCATATTCGAGGGCGAGCTCAGCTTTTCTCTTATTCTTAACATGCTCTATCGCGTAAACCTTTCTTGCCCCGGAAGCCTTGGCCATCTGCAATGCCATTAGGCCTATTGCACCACAACCCATAACAGCGATGTCGTTACCGAGCTTGATATCGGCGGTAAGCACAAGGTCATACGCTACGCCCATCGGCTCGGTGAACGATGCTTCCTCGAAGCTGATGCCATCGAAGGGAACGCATAGTATAGCAGGCACTATTGTTTTTTCCGAAAAGCCCATGGCGGTGTGCTTCATGTTCATGTAGCTAGGGCCCTTGCAGTCCCACTCGGGATGGCCGCCCTGCGCTTCATATGAGAGGGGATTGAATGTTGATGTTTCGATAACAACCTTATCGCCCACCTTTAGGTGAGTAACACCTTCTCCAAGCTCGCTGACCACGCCCGAGAATTCATGGCCAAACGGCTCCCATTCCTCAGCGTGATAGGACGCTAATATTTTATCATGGCCGCAGAACCCGCAGGCCTTAACATCAACTACAACCTCACCATGCATGGGCTTGCGCAGTTCAACATCTCTAATCTCAAAATTGTTGCGTGCTTTTAAGTATAATGCTTTCATTGTTTCACCTTTCAAAAAGAGGCCGCAGGATAATTCCTTGCAGCCTCAATAGTTATTTTAATAGCTTACGCCTTTGCCTTTGCTTGATATGTTGCCATGAGTACGGCGAATGCCATGATCAAGCCGCGGATAACATACTGAACATACAAGTCAACGTCGAGTATCGTCATACCATTGGTTACAACGCCGAGGAATAGTACGCCCATCAGCGTGCCCCAAGGTTTACCGATACCGCCCGACATGGATGTACCGCCGACAACAACCGAGGAGATAACATCGACTTC
The DNA here is from genome assembly GCA_964372005.1 of uncultured Oscillospiraceae bacterium. Taxonomy (GTDB): domain Bacteria; phylum Bacillota; class Clostridia; order Christensenellales; family CAG-138; genus CAYPKG01. Next base: position 3,422 of record CAYJPI010000284.1, read on the forward strand.
CCAGCCTCTACCGAAGCTGTAGGAGCCCGATGCAACCTGCGCCGAGTGCATGAATGCCGCAAGAACGCACATAACCTGCACGGAAGAGAACACGATTACCTTCGTCTTAAAAACATCGATACCCGAAAGGCGAGCGGATTCGGTGTTACCACCTATTGCGTACACGGCTCGTCCTGTTGTGGTGTAACGCATTACGAAGTGTGCAACAAAG
>CAYJPI010000285.1:0-3630 GCA_964372005.1 uncultured Oscillospiraceae bacterium
GCATGTAACCGGCTTGTGGGATGACCCCGACTTAACGCAAAAGCTTACAGACGCGGGGGTTACCTTCTCGGAACAGATTGCAACCACGGCATCACCCATAACAACATTCCTTCTTAACTGGATATTGCCCATAGGTATATTCATGATAATCGGTAGATTGCTAAGCAGGAGCATGACAAAGATGATGGGTGGCGGAAACTCGATGAGCTTCGGCAAGTCGAATGCCAAGATATATGCAGAAACAGAAACAGGTAAAACATTTGATGATGTGGCAGGCCAGGAAGAAGCGAAGGATGCTTTGAAGGAAGTGGTTGATTTCCTTCACAACCCCGACAAGTATGCTGAAATCGGCGCGACTCTCCCCAAGGGTGTATTGCTTGTAGGCCCTCCGGGAACGGGCAAAACACTTATCGCGAAGGCAGTTGCAGGCGAGGCGAAGGTGCCGTTTTTCTCGATATCGGGTTCGGAATTTGTTGAGATGTTCGTGGGCATGGGCGCATCGAAGGTGCGCGATTTATTCAAGCAGGCAAACGAAAAAGCGCCTTGCATAGTGTTTATAGATGAGATAGATACCATCGGCAAGAAGCGCGGTTCCATGGGCGGAAATGATGAAAGGGAGCAAACGCTCAACCAGCTTTTAACCGAGATGGATGGTTTCGATGGGCAAAAGGGAGTGGTTCTTTTGGCAGCGAGCAATCGCCCCGAAACGCTTGATGCGGCGCTACTGCGTCCCGGTAGGTTTGACAGGCGCGTACCCGTTGAACTTCCCGATGCAAAGGGGCGTGAGGCGATACTTAAGGTGCACGGCGGCAAAGTGAAACTTTCGGACGAGGTGGATTTTTCGGCCATAGCACGTGCAACATCCGGCGCGAGCGGAGCTGAGCTTGCAAACATAATAAACGAGGCGGCGCTTCGAGCGGTGCGTGAGGGCAGGGAACGCGTTGCTCAGATTGACCTTGAGGAGAGTGTAGAGGTTGTAATTGCGGGCTATCAACGAAAGGATGCAAATGTGTCCATGAATGAAAAGAAAATCGTTGCATACCATGAGGTTGGACATGCCATCGTGGCGGCGGTTCAGCAAAACAGCGCGCCCGTGCACAAGATAACCATAATACCGAGAACATCGGGTGCGCTCGGCTACACCATGCAGGTGGATGACAGTGAGAAGTTTCTCATGAGCAAAGAGCAGGCGCTATCGAAGATTGCAACTTTCACGGGAGGACGTGCGGCGGAAGAGCTGGTATTCAACTCGATAACAACGGGCGCGGCGAACGATATCGAGCAGGCGACAAAGATCGCCCGTGCGATGGTAACGCGCTATGGTATGAGTGAAAAGTTCGGCATGACGGCGCTCGAAACGGTGAACAATCCATACTTGGGCGGCGATACATCTATGATGTGTTCGGCCGAGACCGCACGCATCGTAGATGAAGAAGTGGTGAAGATTATCGGCGATCAGTACGATAAGGCTATGGACATACTCAAGGAGTATGATGCGAAGCTTCACGAGATAAGCGAGTATCTCCTCGAAAAAGAGACCATCTCGGGAGATGAGTTTATGGAATATCTGAACAGGTAGGGTATAACAAAAAAGTGTCCGTAAGGACACTTTTTTTGCTTGTTAGATCTTATGCTGCCGGAATCGCCGCGAAGAAACCGGGGTTTATCACCAAGCCGTACAGAAGATATGCGCCAAGGCTTACGCCGAGTGTGACAATGAGTGCGATGCGCGCCACCGGCATCTTCCTGATGGCTTTTTTCTCCACTATGTTCGGCACGAGAAGCGCAAGCACTGCAGCTATGATGAGGCTATAGTTCTGCATCGTGGCCATGTGGTTGAGTACAGTGAGTGATAGTCCGCTAAGCACACCCAATACTGCACCGAAGATGATTTGATACTTTTTCCACGTCTTTTCATCGAGCGCGGCTACGGCGGCCTCGAATTTCGAAGGCTCTACCTCTATCTCCTCTTCTTCTTCCTTCTCATCGGCGATTTCTGTTACGGGTGCTTTTTTCTTTTCGCCCATGTCGGGAAATATATCGAAATCATCGCCCAACAAAGTCGGCTCCTTTTTTTCTTCCTGTTTCTTACCAAAAAACATACTTACCTCCGCTTTGGAGGGTTACCCCTCCTAATCATTCATACCATTATTACACATAAACCGCGATTTGCCAAGCTGAAATTAACGGTTTACAAAACCAACCAAGCCTGCTACAATAGAATGAAGCGGATTTCCCGCAAACAATTGGCGATTCACATAATAAATGTAATGTTGCACGCAATACGTGCTCACATAAAACTTTCCGATATGAGGGAAAACAAATAACCTTACAGGGGGAAGCTCACCAATGAAAGCATATTTAGCTAACGAAATCAGGAACATCGGCATCTTCGGCCATGGCGGAGAAGGTAAAACCACGCTCACGGAAGCATTGCTCTTTAGTGCGGGTCTTCTCGACCGTATGGGTCGCGTAGAGGATGGTTCTACCGTTACAGATTACGATCCCGAAGAAAAGAAGCGCACCATTTCCATATCCGCGTCGCTTGCGCCGCTCGAGTGGAAGGGTACTAAGATAAACTTAATTGATGCACCCGGATTCTTCGATTTTTATGGCGAGGTCGTCGAAGCGATGACGCTTGCGGATAGCGCTTTGATCGTTGTCGGTGCTGTATCGGGCCCCGTTGTAGGCGTTGAAAAAGCGATGGACATGTGCAAAAAAGCCGAAAAAGGCCGCATGATCGTTATAAACCAGATGGATCGCGAAAACGCTAACTTCATGAAGGTTTTTGATGCATGCGTTGAGAAATTCGGCGTGAGCACAGTTGCCTTGCAGCTTCCGATTGTGGAAGGCGGCGCATTTAAGGGCTATGTTGACATCGTGGAGATGAAGGCAAAACTCTTCGCCGGCAAGGAAGAAAAAGAAACAGACATTCCCGACAATCTCAAGTCCACAGCGAACATACTTCGCGAAGCACTCATCGAAGCGGCGGCTGAGAGCGATGAAGCACTCATGGAAAAATACTTCGATGATGGCGAACTCATGCAAGAAGAAATCGTGCGCGGCGTGTGCCTCGGCATCCAGCAAGGCATAGTTACGCCCGTAATGTGCGCGGCGGCACAGCCGAACATCGGCACAACACAGATATTGAACAATCTCGTGCGCTACATGCCCACGGCAGACAAGGGCGCAATGCGCGGCGCGAAGAGCCCCAAGACCGATGAAGCGGTCGTTATCTCGCCTGACGGTAAGTTTGCCGCACAGATCATCAAAACCGTGGCCGATCCCTTTGTCGGCAAAATTTCCATCATGAAGGTATATAGAGGCGCTCTCTCCTCCGATATCGCGGCTTACAATGTAAACAGCGAAAAGAGCGAGAAACCCGGCAATGTATCCATCATGCGCGGCAGTAAGCTCATCGGCGTTGAAAAGCTCAATGCGGGCGATATCGGCGCGATGGCAAAACTACAATACACCAACACCGGTGATACCCTCACCGATGCTTTAGCACCCGTGCTCTTCGAGGATATAGCATTCCCCAAACCCTGCATCAGCCTAGCTGTTACAGCGAAGAAGCAGGGCGAGGAGGACAAGGTTATCGCTGGTCTCAACCGCTTGAAGGAAGAAGAC
>CAYJPI010000286.1:0-3612 GCA_964372005.1 uncultured Oscillospiraceae bacterium
GGGTACATTTTAGAAGGCAATTTGCTACAAGCAATAATGCCGCCGCTTTCATGGGCACTTATCTACACGGGACTTTGCGTGCTTGGCGTAGTTATATCGGCATTATTCGTGTTTGGATTTCGGAAGGAGAAAAAATTATGAAAAAGGCTTTGAAAATCGCAGCAATCGTACAGGGTAGTGCGTTAATTTGTGGACTGTTATACATCGCAAACGGTTTTTTGGGTAACCCAATCTCAAAAATGATTGCTACAAACGGTGCAAAAGAACACTTCGCGATAAACTATGCACAAACAGATTACATCATGGATGATGCATTTTACAGCTTCAAGGACGGGCGTTATCATTTCAATATCACCTCGCCCTCGAGCATCGATACCGTTTTCTCGCTTTCGGTGAGCGGCTCAGGAACTGTGGTATGGGATTCATATGAAAGTAGCGTTGGGGATAAATTCAACACATGGATACGCATAAACGACGAATACAATGCACTCGCCCAACCCGTTTTCGAATCGTTACCCTACGAGGTTTTTATCGATTACGTGGAAATACCTACAAATGAGGAAGAAGGATATATAAATGGTGATTATGTCGGCATAGATATGACATCGCTCGAGCTTGATAAACAGTATGACATTCAAGCACTGGGGAAAAAGTATGGCTCAGTCGCTTTATACATCGGTGATGAAGTAGTAACGGCCGAGCGTGCAGCCGAAATACTACTCGATGTGAAGGCTCACTTCGATGAGAAAAACGTACCGTTCCGCGAAATATCATTCGTTTTGCACAAGCCGCGCACCGAGGACGACCTCCCAAATGACGATAGAACCGACATCCGAATAGAAATGTTCCCATATATCGATATCTACGAGGATGGATTAGAGGAACGCGTGCAAGCTTCGCATGATGCGCTTATGGCCAAATATGCCGAGGAGGATGCGAAGTACGCCCTGTAACACCGGAGCAGGGAAAAAAGTCGGCGATCGATATGAACTCTGTAGCTATGAGGGATTTGGAATCGATTCTATATAATTATTCGCTGTGCATCTATCTTAATACATAAAGCTCCCTCAACCCCAACCAAAGTGATTAGGGCGGAGGGAGCTAAATTTTGTTAGTATCGCTTATTGCAACACTGCCTATTTAATTGCTTGTAAGCAATTATAGATTTTCGTTCATGAATGCCTCGATGGCGGATGCGGCGGCCGCTTCGTCATCACCCTCTATTGTGATGCAAACTTCCTCGCCTTTCTTTATGCCCATGCCCATTACTGCAAAAAGTTTCTTCGCGCTGGACTTCTTCTCGCCTTTTTCAATAGTTACTTCACTTGTGAAACCTTGAACGAGCTTTACAAATAGGCCTGCGGGACGTGCATGCATCCCCTGTTCGTCTTTGATTGTGTACTTAATTTGCATCATACTAATACTTTCAAATTGTGTTAGACTGTGAAAACACTATCTAAACTTTAATAGAATCACAGATATTAATGAAATAAAGAGGCAGAGCATGCATTGAGTATATGCACATTCTATCTTAGTTATATGATTTATGCAACAACTTTTTATGCACAATTGGCATGTTTAATTGATTTTATTATATGGAATGCTCATAAAAAATGACTATTTCAGGGGGAATTTCGTCTTTTTTACTCGCATATAATGCATAAAGCTCCAGTATTTATGATAATTTCAGCTATATTTTTGATAATTTGTGACAAAAGGTGTACAATATATATAAACAATCATAAAATACTACAAACAAGCATAAAACACTATTGTAAACGAGCATTATGTTTGCTACAATGTACGTAACAGATTTAGTGATAAAGAAAAACGCGCAACACAGCCGTTGGGCAAGGATGGAACGAGAAACATAATCTAATAGAATCAAAAAGGCAAAAGGAGCAAGCTTAATGAGCAAGATCAATGAAATCACAAGAGAAAAATGGATCCTCGGAGCTTTCCCTGAGTGGGGCACTTGGTTAAATGAGGAAATCGACTCAACCGTAGTTGAAAAAGGAACCTTCGCTATGTGGTGGCTTGGTTGCACAGGTGTTTGGATTAAGTCGGAAACGAACACAAACATCGCCATAGACCTTTGGTTTGGCAATGGTAAGCGCACACAATCGAAGCCGCACATGGAGCCCTACCATCAAATGCGCAACATGACAGGCGGTATCAACACGCAGCCGAACCTTCGTGCCGCTCCCGTAGTTTATGATCCTTTCGGTGTAACAACGGTTGATGCTGTTCTCTCCACTCACTATCACAACGATCATATCGATCCGTTCTTCGCCGCTGCTGTTATGCAAAATGTGAAGAAGGATGTTCCCTTCATCGGGCCCCTTGAAAGCGTTAAGAAATGGCTTAGCTACGGCGTTCCCAAGGAGCGTTGCATCACGGTTAAACCCGGCGACACCGTAAAGGTCGGCGATATGGAAATTGTTGCTCTCGATTCGTTTGACAGAACCTGCCTCGTTACCACCGATGAAGATGTGGCCGGAATCTGCCCCACGGATATGGATGATAAAGCCGTTAACTATCTAATCAAAACACCCGGCGGCAACATTTATCACTCGGGCGATTCTCACTACTCCGTATATTATGCTAAGCATGGTAAGGATTACGAGATTGATGTTGCATTGGGCTCGTATGGCGAGAACCCCCCGGGATGCCAGGATAAGATGACATCGATTGATATTTTGCGCATGGCGGAAGCATTGAATACTAAGGTTGTTATCCCCTTCCATCATGACGTTTGGTCTAACTTTAAGGCCGATCCTCTTGAAATCATGATGCTGTTCAACTACAAGCGTTATGTGCTCGATTACAAGTTTAAGCCCTTTATTTGGGATGTTGGCGCTAAGTTCGTTTATCCCCAAGACAAGGACAAGATGCAGTACCACTACAGAAGAGGCTTCGAGGACTGCTTCACGATCGAACCGAATGTTCCTTTCCGTTCGATTCTCTAATTTGTAACAAAGGGGGATAATACTCATGTTTATACGTGAATTGGTAGAAAAAAACCGCTGTTGCTTCCATGAATCCTGCAGCGATTGGCGTGAATCCATCAAAATGTCTTGTCAGCCTCTCATAGATGACGGATCTGTAACCGAGCAGTACATCACCGCTATGATTAAATCCGTTGAAGAGTTTGGCCCATACATCGTACTCGCACCCGATATCGCTATGCCTCACTCCCAACAGGGTGCGGATGGCGTAAACAGTACGGCAATCAGCTTCATGAAGGTGGAAAAACCCGTAAGTTTTGAAGAGGGTAACCCCGAAAAAGATGCAAGACTCTTCTTCGTGCTCGCTTCAAAAAACAATGATGAGCATATGGCAAACATGGTAAAACTCACCGAAATGCTCGTTATTGAAGGCTTCACCGAAAAGATGTTGGCCGCAACATGCAAGGAAGACCTTCTTAGAATCGACGAAGAGCTTTCCGGCTCGTAGGATAGCAATATGAAAGCACAGCTTGCGGACATAAAGCTTGTTGTGTGCGACCTTGACGGAACATTGCTTGATGATAACAAGAAAATCACCCCGTATACGAAGCAAATGATTATGCATGCACGAGAGTGTGGAATGAAAATTTGCTTCGCGTCGGGG
>CAYJPI010000287.1:0-3578 GCA_964372005.1 uncultured Oscillospiraceae bacterium
CGCTTTGCTATCTGATTGATATTGACCCCGATTTTTTGTATCTCTGCCGTCATTGCCTTTATGTCGGTGTGGTCTATCTGTATGATGTAGCCGTCAATTGAGATTTTCCGCAGATACGCCGCCATATTGTTTGTGGGTACGAGCTTCATTTTTTCAAGTATTAGCTTCTGCTCATCTTCCGTAACGCGAAACTTAACTTGCACCGTTCTTTTTCGTCCGTCCATTGTTTGGCGCTCCTTTCCGTTCTTCATAAGGGTTTGGGACTATCCCAAGTGTCTGCCCGATGATGCGAGGGCGCAAGCAAAAATCCAACGGATTTACGGCAGTGGGTACCCACTGCCTATGCTTGCTATGTAAGTTTTCCCCTCGAATTCTACAACGAAATGCACGAACATTTTGCCAAAAGCGCAAAATAAAACGCTACAACCATGATTGATTGTAACGTTCTTTATGTGATCTTTTCTTGGGGATACTATTCTTCGCCTTTCTCCGCGTCGCAGATGCCATTTGCAGTAGCCGTTAGAATCTGCAAGCCTTTATCGCTCATGCCGTCGATCAAAGTATCCAACTGGCGACGATTGGTCGATGCGTCTACCTCCTTATCGGTATAGAAGAGTTCATCAACCGAAATGTCTAAAAGCGTAACGAGATTATAGAAAATCTGCAAGCTTGGGCACTGGCCGCTATTTTCAATGGAAGCAATGTAGCGCGGCGAAAGGCCGGTAATATTCGCCACCGCATTGCGCGACAAACCCTTAGCCATGCGTGCATGCTTTATGGCTAAGCCCATCGGTATGAAGTCCATCTCTTTCATCTTCCTGCTCATATTAATTTACCCTACTACATTGTATAATTCATACTCCCCTTTAGATATGATTGCACAATTCATGTGGATACATGCGATAAAGCATGGTAAACTAAAAGAGAAAAATAATTTTAGAAAATTGAAACGTTCTATAGTTTTCGTGGTCTTATATGTGAAGAGCAAAAAGATGTTCTACCCTTAAGGCGATAGGAGGTGAAAAGCCTGATGACCGATTTCGAAAAAGTATATGCTGAGCATTTTAGCGATGTATATAGATATGTATTGTCCCTGTGTAAAAATGAATCCGTTGCGGAAGACATCACCCAAGATACATTTTTCAAGGCACTCAAGAATATCGACAATTTCAACGGGACGTGCAAACTGTATGTGTGGCTATGTCAAATTGCCAAGCACACCTATTTCAATTATACAAAAAAGCATAAGAACCTTGGCCTATTGGATGACGAAGCCATACCCGCATCAAGCGATATAGAAAAAGAAATTCAAGATAAGGATGAGGTGAGGCGAATGCACACAATCTTGCATCATTTGGATGAGCCGTATAAAGAAGTATTCACGCTTCGCATTTTCGGTGACTTGCCCTTTTCACAGATTGGGGAACTTTTCGGCAAAACGGACAGTTGGGCAAGGCTTATATTTTATAGAGCCAAGAAAAAAGTACAGGAGGAAATGAAATGAAAATATCATGTGAGATAATAAAAGATTTGCTGCCACTCTATCATGATGGTGTTTGTAGCGATGAGAGTAAGCGCTTCGTTAATAAGCACCTATCAGAATGCACCGGTTGCTCAAAAGAATTGGAACTCATGGGCGGTATGCTTTCCGTTTCGAAACAAGAAGACAACCTACAAGAGGCTATGCCCGTGAAAAACCTCTCGAGGAAATGGAGGCGCGGAATGTTGAAATCCTTATTGAAAGGCATTGCCATCACAATTATTACGATTGCAGCCATAGCACTCTTTTTATCGATATTCGTTGGATTCCGTATCGCTACATAGTGTTTAGCGCTTAGGTCGGTCGGAGGAACTTGAATCATATAGGAGGACTTCATCAATGAATCAATCGGTTTTATATGCAAGCAATATTGCAAAATCATATGGCAACCATAACGTATTGGACGGCCTGTCCATCAATATAAATAAAGGTGATATCTATGGTCTGGTTGGAAAAAACGGATCGGGTAAAACAACTTTGTTGCGGATTATGACAGGGCAAATTGCACGCTACAAAGGCAAAGTAAACACAGGGAAATTACGGCTATCCGCAGTGATCAATTCCCCTGCATTATTTCTAAACATGACTGCCACTCAAAACCTTAAGGCGCACTGCTTTCTATTGGGAGGAAAGAGTGATGCGGACATAAGAAAAGTGCTGCAAACGGTAGGTCTTGAAAACACAGGGAACAAGAAAGTTCGTAATTTTTCGCTCGGTATGACGCAGCGTCTAAAATTAGCGCTTTCCTTGCTTGAAAACCCGGACATACTCATACTGGATGAACCAATCAATGGGCTTGATCCCGACGGGATCTCAGACCTTAGAAATCTAATCATCAAGCTCAATAGAGAGCAAGAAATGACGATTATCATCTCGAGTCATATCCTCAGTGAGCTTGAAAATACGGTTACGGCTATCGGCATACTTGCGAACGGAAAGATCACATTTCAATCGTCTATGGAGGAGCTTGCCGGTTCAGGGAGAACATTGGAGCAGCTTTATATGGACTGCACTAAAGGAGGCATAGCGCAATGATGAAAGTAATAAAATGCGATTTCTACCGACTTTTTTCCGGAAGAATGCTCTATGTTGTGTTTGCGATCACGATCCTCATTTCAAGCGCTCTATCCGTGATGTTAAATTCGGATATTCGCCTCGGCATATCCATATTCGGAAATCTTACCGCATTCAAACGCATTGAAGATTTGGTTGCCATCGGCACACAATATTACAAGGGATTGGGCTTTCTTCTTGCCATCATGCTATCCGTTTTCATCGGGCAGGAATACTTGTGGAAAACGTTGGGGTGCAAGTGGACTGCATCGCAAAGCAGATTGAAAATCCACCTTTCAAGAACATTGCTCTCTTGCATTGTGGCGCTCTCGATGTACATCGCATTCCAGCTCACGGTGATTATCCTATCCGGTGAAGGAGCGATGCTCTTATCCGAGCAGTATCTAATCATGATTGTGAGTGGAATCTTTCCCTATATCGCATTGGGTGCCGTCTTTACGATGATCTCAACTATAGCCAAAAACAATGTCTATGCCATCATTGCGTGCTTGGCCTATGTTCTCTTAAGCGAAACAATCGTGAGCCTATTAATGAATGTCGCAAGTACGATTCCTTTCGTTGAGGTGCTAATCAAACATAGCATTTACGGCATGTCGCAAGCAGTAAGCACCTCCATGACCATTCAAGATACGCTCTATCTATGTGTAAATGCGGTAGCCACTATCACGATAAGTACGATTGTTGGATGTTTGGTGTTTGGGCGGCAGGAGTTGTAGGGGGTTAATGGCTATCTGATTTGTCCATATCCTTCGCGCCTGTGGACTGTGAAATATCCGGCCGTACGATGTAAAAGGTCGTGCGGCCATCGCCTTTTTCATGTTCTCCTTACATGCATTAGTGTTTTATATGATTTATTATTTCATATAGGTACATGCAATAAATCATGGTATTTATAGAAAGTTAATTGATTTAATTCTGAATTCATTATATGATACTATTATATGTAAATGAAATTCCGCGTATT
>CAYJPI010000288.1:0-3574 GCA_964372005.1 uncultured Oscillospiraceae bacterium
AGCAAAGTCATTCAAAACTTCACCGAAGGAAGATTCAAGGTTGATGGTATTACGAAGGCCCTGCTGGCCGATGGGCCAGATGAGCTCGCCATGCGTATAAGGAAGCGATAGCCAAACTATGTTCATGAGTGCGATTACGGAAAAGCCGACATATGTCGAAACCGTCATCTCCGAACCCTTAACACGATTTAGCACCACTCCGTAGCCGCTACCGAAAAGCCATGCAACCGCACCGCCGACCAAAGCCGCAAACACGAAAGCGGTGAACGGGTCAGCCACGCCAATTTGGATAACGAAGGTCGCACCCAAAAGTCCAGAAACAATACCTAGCGATATACCGAAGTTAAGCCCGATACCGCATCGTACCGTGGGAACGAGCGCAAGCGCGAGTAATCCATATTGACCCCAGCGGCGAAGAACATTACCCAAGAGGTTAAGGAAATCGAGCTGCAAGACTAAAGCTGCAATTAGGAATGCCAAAAACAGGGAGATTATAATAATGCGCGGCAATCCAAGCGATTGATACATTTTCTTTATTACGCCGTTCATGCTTTTCCACCTCCCCTAACACCCGACATGGCAAGGCCGAATGCCTCATCCGAATCATCGGGATTCATAATGCAATTGAGCTTACCCTCTGAAACTATCGCAATGCGATCACAAAGCGAACGAAGTTCCACGAGCTCGCTCGATACAACTATTATCGTTACGCCGCTCTCACGATTGAGCTTTACCAAATGTTCGAGCACTATCTTTTTCGCGCCTATATCGATGCCGCGCGTCGGCTCAGAAACGATGAGCACATCGGGTTCAAGCGTAAGCGCCTTTGCAAGACATACCTTTTGCTGGTTGCCGCCCGAAAGTGCGCCTGCAGGCTGGGAAGGTCCCGTGCAACGGATATCAAGCAGTTCAATCATTTCCTTTGCATGTTTCTTTGCCTGCGAATCTTTATATAGGTTTATACCGATGAGCTTTGAAAGGAACGATCCCTTTACCAGCATCGAAGAAAAAGCGATGTTTTCCGCTATGGATTCATCTAGCAATAGGCCAACGCCGCGTCTATCCTCGGAAACGAATGCAACCTTATTCTTTAACGTTTCTCCAAGCTTGTTCGGGTTTATCTTATTGCCGAGCACGATAACATCACCGCTCGTATCATATATGCCCATTATGCCATTGGGTATTCCGATTTTCCCTTGACCTGCAAGGCCGCCAATACCGAAAATTTCCCCCTTGCGAATATCAAGGTCAATACCGCGAACGGCCTCACCCTGCATGTCCACATGGAAGTTGCGCAGCGAAATCGCATACTCATCATCCGTTAAAGTACGATTGTCCTCAGAGTCATCCACAAGCTTTTCAACCTTGCGTCCAATCATCAACCTTGCGATTTCCTGCATTGAGGTATCCTTGGTTTCTTTGGATATTACAAACTCACCGTCGCGAAGGATAGTAACACTATCCGCCACTTCCATAACTTCATCGAGCCTATGGGTAATGAATACTATCGCAATCCCCTTGGATGCGATAAGCTTCATAACCGAAAGCAATCTTTCCGCTTCGCTCTCGGTAAGTACGGCGGTAGGTTCGTCAAACACGAGGAGCTTAATGCCCGTCTTGTCAATTTCCCTTGCTATTTCGATGAACTGCATGTAACCGATGGGAAGCCCTGCAACACGCACATATTCATCTATAGTGAGGCCGATATCGCGAAGCGCCTTCCTTGCGTCCTTCGCCATCGCCTTCATATCAAGCTTTTCAAGTTGCTTTCCTAACACCCTGCTTGCAAGCGTAGGTGTTGAAATTTCTCTTCCTATTTTAATATTCTCCGTAGCCGTGAAGCCGGGAACGAGCATAAACTCTTGGTGCACCATCCCGATTCCAAACTCCATCGCCTTTTGCGGAGAATCGATATTCGATTCTTCTCCCGCGATTTTCACACTTCCTTCGAATCCACCCGTGGTATGTATAACGGGCATACCGAAAAGTATGTTCATGAGCGTGGATTTTCCTGCGCCGTTTTCACCCATCAACGCGTGAATTTCGCCTGCTTTTACGTGCAATTGTGCACCTTTGAGCACGCGATTTCCATAGTATTCTTTTACGATTCCGTCCATTTGAAGAACGTAGTCTCCGCTCACACGCTCCACCTCCTTTTACTTATTTTATTTATTTTTTATAATTGCGATTTTAACATGAATTGAAAATATACAATTGGGGTTGTTACCTTTATATGCTTTCAAGCATAAATGCAACAACCCCGACATGGTTTCAAATCGAGGAAGCGCCGATTCGCTCGAGAGTTTCACTCGATGATCGGCGTTTCCGCATCATTCTTAATAGCTTGTGGGAACTTCGTAGGGAGTGCCTGTTTCGAAGTTGTAGTACTGGCCCATAACCATGAAGAAGTTATCGAGCGTTACATCGCCGGAGCTGTAGGGAGTAAGTACGCTACCTTCGCCCGAAACCTGCTTGAAGCAATTTTCGAGAACTGCAACGTCCAAACGACCATCGGTGCGGCCTTCGAGGAACTCGATAGCATAGAGTACGCCACCTTCTACCATCGCCATGTTGATGGGAGAAATCCAAGTGGACATACGACCTGCCATCTCGCTCTCTTTAAGAGTGGTGCCGATAGCATCGAGCATGAACTCAACATTGCCCTCGTTACCGGTTACATCGATACCGAGTGCAGCGGGGTATGCATGGTAGGGGCTGGGGCAGCACTGCTGGGGATAGATAGCGCCACCTTCCACTACGGAGCGGATGAGGGGTTCCTGCATGGAGCAGTTCGTGGAGAAGAAAGCGGTGTTAGCGCCGTACTTCGCGATCTGCTGGGGAGCATCCTCAAGGATGAACTGCTGTGCGCCCGCAACGCCGGCATCACCTGTCGGGTCGGGAGCGGTTACTTCAACGAACTCAATTCCGAGCGCTTCGCTGTTCGTCTTCATGAGGTCGCGACGAGCTGCGATAGTTGCATAGGAAAGGTGACGTGCGAAGGAGTAGTGGATATAGGTCTCTGCGCCCATCTGCTGTGCAAGATAAGGGAGAGTGTAGCCCTGTGTGAGCTCATCAGCCAAGAGGTTGATGTCAGCCTTGGTTGCCATAACAGCGGGATCCTCAGCTACAACGCCTGCGATGAAGAGCATTTCGGGGCGAGTTTCACGTACCTTATCGATAGCAGCAGCCGCGCCGGGAACAGCCTGTACGAACACGATAGCCTTAACTTCGGGATCGGCAGCGAGCTGTGCAACCTGTGCGATTGTGGTTTCGGTTTCGGTTGTGAAGTTGTCGGGATATGTCGCGGTTACGATCATATCGCCGTACTCAGCCTTCATCTGCTGAGCAGCCTGGAACTCTTCTTCACCCTGGGATACGGTGCCGGTGATGATACCGATCTTGTAGGGCTCTACTGCGGCCTCTTCAGCGGGGGCTTCTGCGTCGGCCGGAGCTTCAGCGGGGGCTTCCGCATCAGCTGCGGGAGCGGCAGTTTCTGCCGCGGGTGCTTCTGCCGGCTCTGCAGAGCGGCATCCGGCAAAGCTCACGGTCATGAGCGCTGCCATCAACAAGCACA